>JBDRLR010000085.1:0-9631 GCA_043812855.1 Nanobdellota archaeon
TTGACGGTACCCACATATTGATTATCGAAATAGACCTCGCTCATGATGCCACCTATCTGATCGTCTCCAGCCCGAGCTTCTTGAGCTCGACTAGGACCTCCTCTTCATTGATCGTCGGCGTGACGCTGGCAAGCAGCGACAAGTTCTTACGCAGACCGATATTCGTACCTTCAGGCGTCTCGTTCGGACAGAGCCTGCCCAGGTGCGTCGCGTGCAACGCGCGCGCCTCGAAATTCTCCTGACTCGTCGAGAGCGGAGAGACGATACGCTGCAGATGCGAGAGCGTCTGCAAGAAGTTCAGGCGCTCGATGCGCTGACTGATACCCTTACGGCCGCCGACCCAATTACCCGTCGCCATGCTACTATACATGCGCTGCGTGAGCAGCTTCTCCCTGATGATCACCTTGATGCTGGGGAACTTGCCACGCTTGACGATACGCTGGAAATTATAGAGCAGATCGCCGATGAGCACCTTGAGATTGACACGGAACAGGTCCGCAAGCAGATCACCTGACATCTTGAGGCGCTTGTTCATGTAGTGATCCTTATCATCCTTGATCTCGTCGCTAGCAGTGAAGATGACAAAGCGCTTGAGGATCTTGCATATATTGTACGCCTTGTACAAGCGATCCTTCTCCTGGATGCCCAGGTGCGGAAGCAGATACTTGTCGAGGATCTCCGTGATACGCTCAAGGCGGATCTCCTTGCTCTGCGTGATGCCGACACGCTTGGCGACGTAATCAAGAGCATCCTCCTGAGTCTTGATGTCGACGAACTCAAGAAGGTTGATGTAGACGCCAGAGTCGTCAGGCAGGTCGATGAAACGCATGATCTCCTCATCCTTGATGAGACCAAGCGCCTTGATTATCGCGACGACCGGGATCCTCTTGACGCGCGTGAAGCTCAGATAGTAGAGACCATCCTTCATCTTCTCGATGGTGTGCGGAATCTTATACGACCCCTGCTCGCTGAACAGACGACCTTGATACTCCGAGACGCCGAGCGTCGTCTTCTCGATCATCAGCTTGTTGCTCGCGAGGTCCTCGATGGTGATGATCACCTTCTCCGTGCCGTTGATGATGAAATACCCTCCCGGATCGTCAGCATCCTCACCGGCCTTGACGAGCTCATCTCTGGAAAGCCCGCTGAGATGACAATACTTCGACTTGAGCATGATGGGCATGTTGCCGATCTGGGTGCGGAAGGACTCACGCTGCACACCATTGATGACCGAAGAGACCTCGATGAAGATCGGAGCGCTATACGTGATCTTGCGCAGACGAGCCTCGACAGGAAGGATGTTGCGCTTGGAACCGTCCGCCTCCGTGATCTCAGGCTTGGAGACGACGATATTGCTGAGGCGGATCTTGAACTCGTCGACACTGCTCGGAATGATAGTCGGCTCGATCTCGCGGTTCTCCTCGATGATGAGAGGAAGCTCGTTCTCGATGAACTCATCGAATGAGCGGATGTTCGCCTGCACAATAGAATTCTCCTCGAAATACTTCTTGACCAGCAATTTGCCCGTGTTCATCTCAATCATTGACAACCACCCTGTAGAACACCGTCGTGCCCGCGCTCGCGCTGGCCCGGTCGATGCGAAAGACGTCACCCACTTTCGGCTCAAGATGCCTGATCGCGGGATCAGTGATCAGAATATACGGAAGGTCGTTGACTTGGATGCGATACTTATCGAGCACAGCCTGCCGCTCCTTGTCGGAAAGCTTCGTGTGCTCAGGCACCAACACGTGTTTGATCTGCTCGGTCTCTTTCTCCGCCATTTTTGTGAAAGTCCCCCTTTGCGCCCCTGCAATTATGATGGGCCGGACGGGATTCGAACCCGCGACCACACGATTAAAAGTCGTGTGCTCTATTGCCCCATGAAGCCCAGGCTGAGCTACCGGCCCATGAGCCCTCCCGCCGGTGAAGGTAAACGCCCTGGCCGGGACATCCAGAGTGGCCGTTTGGTGCCACATCATTTGAACCCGGGTCGAAGCCTCGACAGGGCTTCATGATAGGCCGAACTACACTACCAGGGCAAATCCTTCGCAATATAGCCTACACCGAAGACGGTAATCGACGGCATAGAATATTGCATTCAGGGCGTTCATGAGGCTCGACTGGTGCAGAAACTAGACCCCCTTTATAAACATATCGGAAGAAAAGCCCGCTCCCAACACTCTCTTCGCCGCCCTTACGGGCGAGGACCTGAGTGAAGCACAGACACGCTGACAAAGGGGAGGCGCCCTACGGGCAATGTCAGCACACCATACTCGCTTAGCGTCCGAGCAGGGCGGCGACTTGGGAATCATCACGTTTAGCGCCCACCAGAAGATATATTCAAATCATAGGCTTCCAGCACACCCATGTATCCATTAGAAGGCTCGTAAGGGACATATCTTCCCCGGACCCACGCAGTGTCATGCCGCTGCACCGCCTCGGCGAGATAGAAGGAATCGAACTGACGGTGAGGATCAGGACGCACCACGACGTGGACACGATGACCATTCCCGTCGAGACTTATGTCCAATGCGAAAGCAAGAGAGTCGCCAGGAACAGACTGCAAGGCACCCACCAGCGTGCCCTGAACCTGCGCGTCGCACGCATCGCGCATCGCCTCCAAGTCATCAACAGTCGTCACTGCAACCACAAGCACCCTGATGGCATCTTCTGGACAGAACGAGTATTAATAATTACTGGTGGGCTCGGGTAAGTAGAGTACTCCTTTCCAAGAATTGCTGCCCTGCTCGCGTTGTCTGCTGTTCTTGCGAGTCGGCATCTTCCGACTGGGACGTCCCCCCTGTCGACACCCGCATAAGACTGATGACACTCGCCCCTAAGGGCAGCAACCCTAGTATTCTACTTGCCCGGTGGGCTCACTCCAGCCGAATATCGATGCCCCTTAGGCTGCGCTGCTCATCGAACTCGCTCTTTATGAGCATCTTGATCATCTCAGAAGTGCCGATGACAAGAAAGCCCACGCTGACGACGGCAACCCACTCAATCCCTCCAAGAGGGACCGTCCCAAACAATCTGCGGCCTACGTCGGAAAGCACCGCGAGCAAGGTCAACGCCAAAGACAGAGCCAACGAAGGAAACATCCACTTGTTGGCAAAGAACGCCCGCGAAAAGATGGTCGTGTGCAACGACCGTGCATTGAGCGCATGGAACAGCTCAAAAATAATCAGGGTAGCGAACGCCAAGGTACGCGCCCGATCCAAATCCCCGCTCCGGTTCAGCTCCCACAAAAAGAGGGTGAGCGTCCCCATGAACAATACGGGAACAAGGACCATGATCTTCATCAGGATATAGCTTGAGACCAACTTCTCCTTCGGGCTGCGTGGCCTCTGCAACATCACCTTATGATGCGTCGGCTCCACGCTGAGCGCGAAACTGGGCAACGTGGACGTCACCAGATTGACGAAGAGGACCATCAACGCAGTCAGCGGCGCAGGAATACCAAGCAATACCGCAAAGACGATCAAACCCACCTCAGTGAAGTTTCCCGTCAATAGGTAATAGATGAAGCGGCGAATATTGCTGTAGATCGTCCTACCCTCCTTAACGGCGTGCACAATCGTGCTGAACTTGTCGTCAGTGAGGATCATGTTGGACGCCTCACGCGCCACATCAGTTCCACCCTTGCCCATCGCGATCCCTATGTCTGCCTTCTTGAGGGCGGGCGCATCATTGACCCCATCACCCGTCATGGCGACAATCTCCCCGGTACGCTGCAACGACTCCACAATCCTCAGCTTGTGATCAGGAGTCATCCGCGCGAAAATAGCCACGCGAGACATGGCCGCGTCAAGCTGCCCGTCAGACATACGGTCCAATTCATCGGCCTGCAGCACAACATCATGATTCTCATCGATGATCCCCAACCTGGATCCGACGCTCTTGGCCGTGGCGTGATGATCCCCAGTCACCATGATGACACGGATACCCGCACGCCTACACTCATCAATCGCGGCGAGGACATCACTTCGGATCGGATCCTCCATGGCGACCAGGCCTTCAAAGACGAATCCGCGCTCCAAGGTCTCTTTTGAACCCACATTCTTGGTGGCCACGGCGAGCACCCTGAGCGATTGCCCACTATAGTGCTGAAGCCTGTCCAAGATCACACCGCGCATCACACCAGACATCTTCTTGACGCCACGAGACGTACGGACAAAGGCACACTTGGCAAGCACACGCTCCGTCGCCCCCTTAAGATACGCCACCTTACCGCGGCCAGGCAAACTGTGGACTGTGATCATGAACTTCTTGGAAGGGTCAAAAGGATGCTCCGACAGCCGCTTGTGTTCCTCCCTCACCACCACATCATCATGACCCGCAGCCCTTGCCAAAGCAAGAAGCGCACCCTCCATCGGCTCCCCCTTAAGTACCCACTCGCCGCCCTGCAGCGCCAGGTCCGCATCATTGCACAAAATGCACGATCTGAAGAACGCAGGATTCAAGACTGAAGGGTCCACCTTCTTCCCCTTAGACGAGAAGGAAGCCAATGGAGCATATCCCTGCCCGGCGACGTCGACCTCCTTGCCATCGGCAAGGAAGATATGCTGCACACGCATACGATTCTCCGTCAACGTCCCAGTCTTGTCCGTGCAGATAACCGTTGTGGTGCCGAGAGTCTCCACACTCGAGAGGTCACGGACGATGGCATTCCCCCTGGCCATGCGCCGGACACCATTGGAGAGCGCCAAGGTCAAGGCCAACGGAAAGCTCTCAGGGATGCCGCTCACCGCAACAGCACCCACCAAGATGAGCGCCGCGGGCATCGCATATCCCTTCGCCAAGAGGACGACGAAGAAAACCGCGCAAACGACGATGACCGCCCCCGATATGCGACGGCTCATGACCGACACACGCCTCTGCAAAGGACTTGCATCATGCCCTATCCTCGCGAGCGTCACCGAGATACGACCCAACTCAGATTCGAGGCCGGTAGCCACGACGATACCTCTGCCAGAACCACCGGTGACCGCGGTACCGCTGAACACCATATTATCCCGATCAGTCACGAGGAGATCCTGATGCTCCAACCTCCCAGCATGCTTCGCCTTGGACACTGATTCTCCTGTGAGCGCTGACTCGTCAACCGACAGACCCCTGCTCTCGATGACACGAATGTCAGCAGGAACAACCATACCTCGCTTGAGGACGACGATGTCGCCGGCAACAAGCTGCTCCGCAAGGATCTGGATCTCCACGCCTGAACGAACGACATACACCTTCTTGGCAGTCAGATTCGCCAATGCAGCAACAGCCCGACCCGCCCTGTGCTCTTGAATCACACCGAGCGCCACAGTGAGCAGCGTAATCGCCGCGATGACCACAAACTCGACCACGTGGCCTGAGAACAAAGAAATAAGCGCTGTCGAGACGAGAATCACAACAATGAGACTCGCCACATTACTCCAGATCAGACGCAGCACACGAAACCGCTCCTCATGGGCGATACGATTGGGACCCGCGCTGAGAAGACGCGAAGACGCCTCCGCGGCAGAAAGACCAGACACCGATGAGCCGAGCTCACCAATCACCTCATCCACCGTGCGCACATGCCAGAACATATCCTGCACTAATCCACCCATACATAAGCCAGCAGAGGCGAGCCTTAAAAATATTATGAAATATCCGGCTCTGCTGCAAATCCGGTGTACAGGGTCGCAAGCCGCAAGTCAATAGCCATATTCGCTGTGAAAGTCGCGCTCCCCGTAGGGGCCAACCCCCCGCGCTCCTATCTTCGACTTTAGAAACCGACTCGCATGAAGCCGGCGACCCTTCATTTGCAACAGATCCAAAATATCCCAGAAGCAAAGAATCCCCTCGCCCAGATGCTAACTTCTCGGGTTCAATAACCACCAGGTGCCACCAAGAGTTAACATAGCAGGGTCTATTAAGCCAATATATGCAGCAGGAAACAAACCCAGAAATCAGAACCAGCATATACTTCAAGACGGAAGGCGTCTTCGAACGCCAAAACACCATACTCAATGGCCGCACAAGGACGTATAACCGCCAAGAAGCCGTCTGGAAGGGATCAGAACGCAACAAGGAGCTCATACGGGCCTTCCAGCAGCATCTCTTCGCCAAAGGCTCCAAACAGTACAGAGTGGGCAAGCTGACGCAGAACCTACGCCTCATCGTGGACTTCGTCCAGAAAGATCTCGACAAGCTCACCAAGACGGATGCGGAAGCCTTCCTCTCAAAGGTCAACCAACGCAAGGGCTGGAGCCCCCACACGAGACACGACTACACCCGCAACTTCAAGCAGTTCCTCCTCTGGTTCGAAGACGAGGATCCACGCTTCAACAAGGGGGATGAAGGCGGCCGCCAAGAAGCAAGAAAGCTCTACCAGTACATCAAGAAGATACGCGGCGGGCACCCACGCACCACTCTTGACTATGCGACCATCATCACCGACGAAGACTGCCGACTGCTCCTTAATAAAGGGTGCCGAGACGACCTTGAACGAGCACTCATCGCAGTCCTCCACGAAACAGGAGCCAGAGCAGGCGAACTGCTCGGAATGCGTCTGCGAGACATCGAACACAAGAACAAGCACGCCCTCATCCGCGTCGATGGAAAGACCGGCGAGCGCAGAATACCCATCCTGCAAAGCATACCCTACCTTGAACGATGGCTCACCAACCACCCTGCCAAGGACAACCCGAACGCCCTTCTCTGGATCAGCACCCACAACGGCCACCGCGGAGAACCCCTACGCCACATCGGCCTACTCAAGCTCCTCAAACGAGCCATGAAACGCTCCGGGATCAACAAGAAGTGCAACCCCCACTGGTTCCGGCACTCCCGAGCAACCATCTACGCACCCAAATACGGCGAACAAGTCCTCTGCAAAGTCATGGGCTGGGTCGGCGGAAGCGCAATGGTCCGAACCTACGTCCACCTAGGAGCACAACAGGTCGAAGACGCATTCCTCAAAAACAACGGACTCGCAGAACCCGAAAAACCCGAACAACAAGTCCAATTCTGCGTCTGCGGAAGCGTCAACGAACCCGGACGAAGATACTGCGGCAAATGCGGAAACGCACTCTCCGTAGGCATAATGCTAGACGACGAACAGAAGAAGACCGAAGCAATTGACGAAGCATTCGAACTACTGCACAACATCATGCAGAACCCAGACTTGCGAGCCAAATTCGAGGCATTCAAGAAGAAATAGACGCCTCAAGTCAGCCCCGCCCGTGCCAAGGTCTCTTGCAGCTCATCGTCAGTCAGATGAATGACAATCCTACCGGTGCGCTGCCTAATCAAACAACCTGATACAATGCAACACTCCTCATCTATCACCAGTTCGGTACGAGCCATGAAAACCCTACGCAGCAATCAAGCTAAATATGTTACTCACCAAGCATCGGAAAGAACAATGGACAAACCCCAAAATGTCCGACTCACATCGAATAATCACAACCTCATGCCCATACAAAAACAATCATAAGAACCCACATTAAAGAATATTTATAAACAAAAGGGGCTCTCCAAGCACATCGCTTGGGGGATACGATGCGTGTCAGTGAATACAGGACACAAACAACCGCTTTTGAATACGTCTACGCAACATTCATGCTAATCTTTGGCATAGGATTCATCCTCGCACTCATATGGGCCATTTTGCTCCTCACATTACAACTGCACTTCATAATCCTCATTCTCGCATCCCCATTAATAGTGGGCATCTGGCACGGAATATTTCAAGAAAGCAACAAACCCTACAAGGCAAAGGTGCACAGGAAAGACCTCAAACGCATTCAAGGAATCATCACAGAGATCACTGACGCCACAGACATGAAGAAACCTCACAGGATCATAATAACAGAAGGCAGCGAAGTAGCAGTCACCGGACTCATAAGAAAAACCATAATTATCGGCCTTGCCGCCCTAAAATACATGGAAGACCAAGAACTTAAAGCAATACTCGCCCACGAATACGGACACTTCGCACATAAGGACACAGTCATAGGATACTTCGTATACAAAATACAACGATTCTTCACAACGCAAGAAGAGGTCAACAGAGCAAACATGCGCCCCAACTACTGGATAGTCCTCGTCATACCAACTTGGTTCCTTTTCTGGATCTTGTCTAATTACTATTGGCTTTCGGGACTCTGGCACAGCAGG
Source organism: Nanobdellota archaeon (assembly GCA_043812855.1). Taxonomy (GTDB): domain Archaea; phylum Nanobdellota; class Nanobdellia; order Woesearchaeales; family JAHJEM01; genus JBDRLR01. The sequence goes on from JBDRLR010000085.1 coordinate 8,155, forward strand.
AGCAAAGAATACCGAGCAGACAGCTTCGCCGCAAAACTTGTTGGAGAGCAGACCTTTGCAAACGCCCTCACAAAATACTGCGTAGTCATGGCCATATTCGATGACGTTCTGCCAAGACATGTAGTAGGTTTACTACAGGAAGAGAAATACATCGTCAACGTATATGACTATATGGGACAATTCATGACATCCAAGAACATTGACGACGTGTTCGACATCGTGATGCAAGCTAGAAGCAGCTACAAGGACACCCACCCAAGCACAAGCGAACGATTGGAGGCTCTAGGAATAGACGAAGTACAGATCGAGATCAATGAGAAATTCAAGAACACCCTACTCAATCACAAGAAGTATGAGGAGGAGGCCAGTAAGTTCATCGCAGACAAATGGAATATCATCAGGAACTGGAATATCCTTGCGAACCTACACTCGGCACAAAAGGAGGTAGCAGAAGACGATGGCGTGATAGATGAAGAGGGATACGCCTACGTGTGCACCCGATGCAATACTCTCGTGGCAGAAGACGACATTCGCTGTTCCAACTGCAACATCCTCCTCGGTCGAGATGGTGCTTGTGAAAGGAGACAGGTAAGATGAAGAAGACATACCCAGTCACCAAGTATTACAAGAATAACAATAGATTGGTCAAAGTTCAAGGTTCACTCCTATTAATTCTCGGCCTAGTCATATTTGTCGGACTCATATACGCCATCTATGCCTTCAATAATTACGTAAGTAGCACTGCGGAATACTTATCGTCGGATAACTATGACTCCGGTTCAGACTACTATGACTATCACCAGCAGACACCAGAAGATATGAAACAAGAATCAGAACTCGACTGCCAAAAAACGTGCCAGACAGATTTCGGAACAACAGATTACAGGCTGCAATTCGACCTCGACACTTTGAGGGGGGAGTGCTTCTGTTACGGATTGACCGGTGAGTACCTGGGCGGAACTGACATCTGGTGGGAGTGAAAGGAGGGATAAGAATGGCAAATAAGGCATCAAACACGCCATCAAAAATACTACTTCATGTCCTCATCTTCGTTTGCCTCACTCTGCCGACAGTTTACGCTTCTGACATCACCATCATCGTCACGCCATCAAACATACAACGGATTGACATTCACCACGACCAGTCAGAAGAAATCACATACACATTGGAACACAAACAATCAGGATGCGACATCAAATGTACCTATGCCCTTTTCAACGCCAATACCCGAGAACTTGTAGATCACGGATATTTCACCAGAACACCATCTCAAAAGGTCGGTGACTTCACAGTCACAGTGCAAGCACCTCCTTTGAACAAAGCATATTCAAAGACAGGGACAATACCGTATTCATTAGAGGTGCAGTGTTCCGAAACCGGATTCCTGTGCAACGATGTCGGGGAAATTCAATCATATTCAATATTCCTAGACTACTCGCTTTCACAAGAATTGCAGTCGGCAGATGATCAAATTCAA
>JBDRLR010000086.1:0-11386 GCA_043812855.1 Nanobdellota archaeon
TCGTGTTCGAGAAGCGAGGTGACCTGTGCTCGCAGTTCTTGCTCAAGAGGGGGAAGGCATGACCAAGGGGATTGTTCAGGTCGTTCTGCGTCTTCTCTCCGCGATTGGAGGAATGCCTGCTGCGGTCGTCCTCGCTCTGACGACGCTCATGATCGATCCTGACGCTGGCGTCAGGCTTGCCTTGGCTTTGGCAATCTCGTTTGCCGTGGTGCTGCTGCTGCGGATAGTCCTGTTCCGCAAGCGCCCGCAGCCAAAGAGGCATCATTCATTCATCGAGCGTGTCCAGGCGTCCTCGTTCCCGAGCGCGCACGCTTCGAGGGCGGGCACTTTCGCCGCGATGGCCGTCGTCTACCTGCCCGCGGCATGGATGGCCGTGACTCTCATCTTCTGTGTCGGCATATGCGCATCAAGGATCATTCTCAGAAAACACCATCTGCTGGATGTCGTCGCGGGCGCCGCCATCGGCACCGTATGCGCCGCGGCGGTCTTGTGATAGATGGACGGACCGGGATTTGAACCCGGAGCCTCACCCGTGCGAGGGGTGCGTTCTACCGGATTGAACTACCCGCCCATAGGTCGTGTGGGATTATTGCCCATTTAAAAATCTTCTTGGCCCCAGACCCAGTGTGTGCAGTCTCCTTTCCTGCAGCCACTGGACATGCCCGCGTGGCCTATTTAAGCCGATCGAACCATCATAGTCATATCCCCCCGCGAGGCGAGGTTGCCGTTATGGCGCCTGCCTCAACATGGTGGATGAAGGGTGATACGCATGACAGATACCGCTTTCATACAGGAGTTGTTTTTTCAGCAGATGAAGAAGCTTTCGCAGGCGAGCCGCCAGCGGAGCTTTGACGTGCAGTTCAGTGATCGTTGGATGTGAGGTGACAATATGACGACGGATGAATATGCGTCTCGGATAGTTGACCTGCTTGAAGGTCAGCATATGCTCAGTCCCGAAGAGAGGGAAGACTATCTGAGATATCTATGCGCGGCCGCGTGATTGTGGCACAAAAGTATTTATACTGATTTTTCTTACTTATTTCAATGAGGGTGTTGACTAAGGACGAGCTTGATGATGAGGGACTCGTCTTTTTGCAGCAGCTTCGTCGTGAGATTTTTATCTACCCGACAGATACCATCTATGGCATCGGCTGTGACGCGCGCAATGAACGTTTGGTGCACCGATTGCGCGCGATCAAGCGGCGGCAGACACAGCCGTTCTCGGTCATCGCGCCTTCCAAGAAGTGGATCCTGGAGAACTGCATCCTTGACGTGCAAGGCAAGGAATGGCTTTCCAAGCTGCCCGGACCCTTCACCTTGGTCCTTCGGCTCAAGAATGTCAAAGCGGTCTCATCGAGTGTCAACGGGGGTAGTATGACTCTTGGCGTCAGGATCCCTGATCATTGGATCTCCGGCTTGGTGCGGCGCCTTCAGATGCCATTGATCACGACGTCGGCGAATGTGCATGGTGGCAACGTCATGACATGCGAGGATGACGTGAGTCCCGCTCTTCGCAGGGAGGTGCCTGTGATGCTCTATGATGGAGTCGTCAAGGGGCACCCATCGACGATTGTCAGGCTGGACAAGGATAGGCCTCAAGTTATCCGTCGCTGAGTCCCTTCACAACATTTAAATACTGACTGCAGGTGATGTATGCGTATGAACACTCGTGTGCTTTTGCTGTTGTTGGTTGCTGTTTCCGCGGTGTATTCGGCTGCGGCCACGGTCAGCATCATAGGCCCTCCTGACGGCGCTTCTGTGTCGGGCGCGACGGAATTCATGTTCAATGTGGATCGCAAGGAGACGACTGATCGGTGCGAACTCGTCTTGGATGACGAGGTGGTCAAGACGTATCAGCTTGTTCCCGCGTATATCACTATCAGATTCACATATACTGCGCCCGCGGGCGAGCATACATGGTCGGTGCGATGCGCGGATGATGATGGCGGATTCGATGAGTCGAGCGCCCCGCACACTCTGACTGCGACGAAGGCAGTGACGTTCGAGCAGAGCCCAGGCATCAAGGTGGTCAACGGCCGAATCGGCAACGGGCTCATGTACATCGTGGATGCGGACCTTGATTCTTCGCACAAGTATACTCTCACGACGCTCAGGCCGAACGATATCATCGAGATCGACTACGCTCCAACTGATGGCCTCATCCGTGATGATTTCGGCGTCAGGATCAATTTCATCGAAGTGTTCATCATCCGCACCAGCAGCGCGTCCGGCGCGGACTTCCTTGATATCCGCGTAGGAAAGATAGATGGCAGCGTCCGCCTGTTCGAAGGCGACTCGACGATGCTTGACGTCGATCGTGATGGCATTGAGGACACAGAGTTCCAGTTCGTCGCAAAGGACCTCAAGAACATCGTGGTCGCGTTGACGACGCTTCCGCACGACGCGAACGTCCCTACAGAGGACGAGGCGCCCCAGGAGCCTGTGGTGGACGACACCGAACCCATGCAGGATGAGCAGGACGCCTACGTTCCCGCCACCGACGATGATTCGATCATATTCCCGAGCGACGCCACAGATGAGGATGAAGACGTCGCTCCTGGGCCTGATGTCAAGGATGAGACGAGCATGACAGGTGTGTGGTGGGTGATGATCATCCTGTGCCTGGTGCTGGTCGCCGCGCTCTTCATTTCTCAGCGCCCGAAGAAGCCGCAGGTCGCTGAGAAACCAGTGATGAATACGTCTCCTCCAAGAAAGGAGCACGCGCGTCCGACACGTTCTCGAAGAAAGCGTTAGCCTTTGATGACGCCGATGGGTCGTAGCTGCGCGACGGGTTTCCCGATTCCTGCGGTAGCCGTGACTTCTATGACGTCGTCCACTTCCTTGTAGGCGCCAGGCGCCTCTTCAGATATGCCTTTCCACGACGCCGCTTTGATGTGGATGTTCTTTGCCAGGAGCTCTTCCTTGACTTGTTTTCCTTCGAATCGACGGATGCTTTCATGGCGTGACATCGCCCTGCCCGCTCCGTGCGCGGTGCTGCCGAATGTCTCTTCCATGTTGCCTTCGGTACCGACGAGGACCCAGGACGATGTGCCCATGCTGCCGGGGATGATGACTGGCTGGCCGATCGCGCGGTAGTCTTCGCAGATCTCTGCCCGGCCCGGGCCGAATGCGCGCGTGGCGCCCTTGCGGTGGACGTAGACTTGGCGCTTCTTTCCTTCGATGGTGTACTCTTCCAGTTTCGCCATATTGTGGGCGACGTCGTAGACGGTCGTGATCATTGATGATGTCCCTGATCCGAAGACGCGGTCGAACGCCGCTCGCACCTGGTGGCCGATCATGTGTCGGTTCGCCCATGCGAAGTTCGCGCTCGCGCACATGGCTGCGAAGTAGTCTTGTGCCACCTTGCTCTGCGCGGGCGCGTAGATGAGCTCTTTTTCGGGAAGTTCGCGTACGATGTCGGGGAAGGCCTCTTCCATGGTGCGAAGGTAGTCTGAGCAGACTTGGTGTCCAAGGCCTCGGCTTCCGCAGTGGATCATGATCATTGCCTGGCCTGTCTTGGTGATGCCCATGGCGGCCGCGGCCTTCTCGTCATGGATGGCGTCGACGAATTGGACTTCCACGAAGTGGTTGCCCGCGCCAAGGGTCCCTAGCTGCTTGCGGCCTCGCGCTTTGGCGCGGTGGCTGACCTTGCCCGGGTTTGCGGCGGCGATCTTGCCGCTCTCTTCGCAGTGGTCGATGTCCAGTTGGGTGCCGTATCCTTTGGAGAGGGCCCATTGGGCTCCGTCGCGAAGGACGTCGTCGAGCTCCGCGTCGGTGAGTCGCAGCTCGGAGTCGCGGCCGACGCCGCAGGGTATCAGTTCGAAGAGCGCGTTGAGCAATGGTTCTATCTTCGGCAGGATCTGCTCGCGTGTCATGGTGGTGCGCAGCAGACGTACGCCGCAGTTGATGTCGTATCCGATCCCTCCAGGGGAGATGCATCCGTCCTTCGCGTCGAAGGCGGCGACGCCGCCGATGGAGAATCCGTATCCTTGATGTGCGTCGGCCATCATGATGCTTCTGCCATAGATGCCTGGCATGCAGGCGACGTTGATGCCTTGCTGCATGCTCTTGTCGTCCTTCATCTTCTCGAGGAGCTTCTCGTTGGCGTAGATGCGCACCGGCACGTTCATCTTGCCGAATTTAGGGATGTCGTAGACGCATTCCCGTATCTTGATGATGTCCATGATGAACATGGTTCGACAAACTGTTTATAAAGATTTAGAAAAGAAAGACATTTATTGTCTCTGGCCTGCTGCATTTGGATGAATGCGGTAAGAAAGAAGTGGATCCTCGCGACGTGTTTTGCGCTTATTGTTTCGGTGTCGCTAGGCATCATGATCATCAATGGCTTGGAGCAATACACTGAATGGAATATACGACAAGAACAGAAGCAGTCATGTTTGGAAGAGGGCGGATCCTGGTCTGAATGGAAGGTTCCGCCAAGCGGATGGACTGATCATGAGTGCCTTATTGAGTACGTCGACGGAGGATACCCATGCAATTCAACGGTTCAGTGTCAAGGAGAATGCATAACAAACAACAGGACATTGTTTATTGGTCACAGAGGTCAGTGCAGAAGCGACACTAGACAGGCAGACTGTTGGAATGAGGTAGAGGAAACCAGATTCCATTGCGTGTTGGATGATGTAGCCATATTCTGTGATCCTCGGTTTCCCGATTCCTACGACGAGCTTTGCGCTCGTGTCAAAGACGGGAGTTTCTTCGATTAGATGTCGACGACGACCTGCGCCATCCATGTGCCGTCGGCGACATGCTTGATCTCCATCTCGTTGTATGTCATGGCTTTGACGTCGCCGTGGTGGTCATAGTTCTTGCAGTAGTCGAAGGTGAATGTGCATTCGAGCGCCCAGTAGTCTCCTTGTTTCTTGATGCGTATCTCTTTGCCTCCGCTGACGAATCCGTTGTCGACGTCGAGGATGAAGAGGACCTCTTCAAGGAAATCGTACAGCAGCGATTCCAGTGTGTGGGCGCGCAGAACCACGCGTTTCTCGATGACAGGGTGCACTTTCTCCACCGAGGTCATGTGGTTGACGAGGGCTTGCGCCGCGTGGATGAACGTCTCTTCGATCGTCTCGCCGTAGGCGCGGAATTTCAGGTCCGCGGTGTGTGGGAAGTATTCGAACGGTTTCATGAGATTCAGTACGGGATGATGCGGATGTCGTAGGGTCCGTCGTCCTCTTCTTTGGCCTTAGGAGGCTGCGGTGGTTCCGGCGGCTGCTCGAACATGCCGAACATGGAGGGTGTGATCTCGGCAGGAGTATTCACGACGGACGGCGCGTTCGTCTCGCCGATGATGTTCTGCAGGAACGAGATGGTCTTGCGGATGTCCTCTGCCGAGTCCCGTTTGGTGTCGATGCGTATCTCCATGAGCCTGCCTTCTTTCGGCCGTATTTAAACCTTTCGCGACAGGTGGTCGTAGTCGTTGATTGACGTGACCTTGTGCTTCTTGTCGTCGGACACTTCGACCACGCTGATCGATGTGTTCTCGAATGTCCGAAGGAGTATAGTCTCATCGTTGAGAGGGTCACCGTGCAGGTACAGCATCAGCATGTTGAGGAGGCCTCCGTGCGTGACGCACAGGATGGTCTCGCCGTGGTGATGCGCTTTGATCAATGCCTTGTAGAATGCGACGGCGCGGTGGTACACGTCCTGCAGGCTCTCGCCGTCTTGCGGTCGGAACGTGTGCAATGGTTGTCCCGACGCTTTCTCGATCGCTGCTCGTTCCGCCCCTGGCTTTCCGTCGTAGATGCCGTGGGCGATCTCGCGAAGCTCCTTGGTGTAGCGGACGGGCGCGTCCGGGTGGAAGGCGGCGATCTGCTCGGTCGTCATCTTGGTCCGGTTCAGGTCGCTGGAGTAGATGACGTCGATGTGTTCCTTGGCGAGGCGTTTCGCAAGGGCCTTGGCCTGCCGTATCCCTGTCTCGTTGAGCGGGTTGTGCTGTTGCCCTTGGGATATCCCGTCGATGTTCCATTGCGTCTGTCCGTGGCGCACGAAGATGATTCTCATAGGTGCTCCATGCTGTTGAGGGTGTGAATGTTGTGCTTACCGTCCACGTCCACGTCGATGATGGTGATGGCGGTGTTGCCTGGGTGGTATTTGTTGTAGGTGGCATCGTCGAATTCGATGCCTTCGATGTCGTGCAGAAGCGTCGCGATCGCGGTGCCGTGGCTGACGAGCAGGATGTTCTCGTCGTTTCCGTGTCGCGCAAGGAGAGTGCGGTAGAATTCAGTCATCCGTTTCTGGCAGTCCCGCATGCCTTCGCCGCCCTCAGGCGTATAGTCCCATCGGCTCACGCCTTTGGCCGTCCTGGCTGCGCGCAGGTGCTCGACGGGTTTGCCTTCGTGCTCGCCCAGGTGTATCTCGCGAAGTTCCGCGGCGGGGTGCACTGGCGTGTCGGGATGGTGGGCGAGCAGGATGTCTGCGGTCCGCATGGTACGTTTCAGGTCGCTCACGTACGCCGCGTCGAACCGGACATCTTTGAGCGCGAGTGCCGCTTTGCGGGTCTGCTCCTCTCCGGCAGGAGTGAGCTTTCCGTGGGTCTGTCCTTGGATGATGCGGTTGACGTTGTCGTGCGTCTCTCCGTGGCGGACGATGGTCAGTCTCATAGAAACAGGGTCTGGTAATTCATATATATAATATTCGCGGCGTCCTCGACCGTCAGCCCTTTGAGTTCGGAGATCTTCCGGATGCCGTGCAGGACGTTGCTTGGGTCGTTGCGCGCTCCGCGTTCGGGGGAGAGATAGGGGGTGTCAGTCTCCGTGAGCAGTCTGCTCATGTCCGCCATCTTCGTGTTCTGCTGGAATTGTTCGTGGTACGTCACATTGGCAGGGATGGACAGGTACCATGTGTTGTCGAGGACGCGTTGCGCCAGGTGTTTTCGCCCCATGAAGCAGTGCATGACGACCTTGCGGTGTCCGATGTCCTCGAGCACCTCGATGGTGCGAAGTTCAGCCTTGCGCGAGTGCACCAGCACGGGGACGTTCAGCTCTTTGGCGAGGAGGACGAGGGCGCGGAATCGGTGCTCCATTGTTTTGCGGTGAGATTCGTCGACCTCTTGGTAGTCGAGTCCGATCTCGCCGATGGCGATGGGCTTGTGCTTCTTGATGAATGAGAGGGTGTCTTGGAATGCTTCTTCGCTCATGGTGGCGGCTTCGACGGGATACAGTCCCAGCGCGGCCTTGATGGTCTGATATTTCTTGGCGAGCGCAAGGACCCGCTCGCCGCTTTTCTGGTCGACGGAGTTGGCGATGATGGCCTTCACTCCCACCTTGGCGCATTTCTCGAGCACTTCGTCAAGGTCCTTGTCGAATTCTCCGAGGTCAAGGTGCGCGTGCACGTCGATGAGGTTCATATGAATTTCTTGAAGCTCTCCACGACGTCGATGACGTATTTGCCGTCTTCGAGCTTGTAGATGAGTGGTTGTTTCTTCTGGAAGAGGTTGACGAGGTCGATCTCGTACTTGCCTGGCTTGAGGATGTTGATGCTCTCGATGTCGAGCACGATGGATTTCTCCTTGTCGATGTCGTCGCCGATGATGTCGTAGACGTCATCTTCGATCTGTTGCTTCTCGGACGCGGTCAGGATGAATGGGCTTGCGTATTGGCCCATCTTATCTTTCTTGATGAAGAAGAAGAGTTTCCCGCCGCATGCGCAGCCGTCAAGGATCTCCTTGGAGGCGTCCTCGTGGAGCTTTCCGCACTGCACGCATTGGTGTGGCATGGTCGTGATGAGCCTTACGTCGTTTAAATAGCTTTCGTCAGATGATGGTGGGCAGAGAATCGCCTGCGCCGAGCCTGGTGCTACCCTGCTCGCATGTCCTGCATTTGCAGTTGGTCGACATGTCCCCTGTTGGGGCTTCCCCCTTGTCGACTCTATGCGAACAGGGATGATGCTCACCCTTAAGGGCAGCAGCAGAGTTGTCCGCAGAATAGTCTAGACGACAGTCAAAGAATTCACTTGCGTCTGACTTCTTCGGTGAAAAGCTGGATCTTATCAGGGTCTTGCTTGATCTCTTTGATGATGCTGGCCGGGCCGATGATGGTGAATCCATTGCGGTCGCCCAGCAGCGCGTTGACGAAGACTGCTTTCATGCGTTTCATGAATGCCGCGCTCTGGGTCTCAGGGTAGATGACTGCAAGCTCTATGCCTTTGAACTTGTCGTCGATCTCCTGCATGGTCCGTTTGATGAGTTCGGTCTCTTCGGTGCCGCGGAGCTTTCCTTCGAGAAGCAGGATCTTGTTCTCACGTACCAGCTTGAGGAGCTTCTGGATTCGTTTGGTCGAGTCCAGGCTCTCTATCTCGTGGTAGGGGATGAATTGGAGCGTCAGCATTTACTTGGTCACCTCGAATAGCGCCGCGTAGAACTCGTCCTTGTTCTGTCCGAGCTTGGCGCTGATGCCTATGACTTTGTATTGCGGGAAGGCGGACTGGATGCGTTTGACGTCCGATTTCTTCATGTCGACCTTGTTCGCCACGATAAGGACGGGGATCTTGCGGGCTTCAAGGTTGCCGATGATGGTGATATTGACTTGTGAGTAGGGATCTTTTGTCGAGTCCAGCACGATGATGACGACTTCCACGTCGTCCAGCCATTTGATGGCGTCGATGACTCCTTTTGTGGCTTCTTTGGCCCGTAGCTTCGCCTCCTTCTCCTTCATGCCGACTTTCATGAAGTCTTCATAGTCTATCTTGGTGGCGATGCCTGGCGTGTCGATGAGGCTGAATGTCAGCTCGCGGCCGTCCTTGCTTTTGATGACGACCTTGTCCTTGACCTGGACTTCTCTGGTTTCATGGGCTATGGAACTTGTGGTGCCCATCTCTTCGCCTAGCCAGTCTTGGCAGATGAGGTTAGCGAGCGTGGTCTTTCCGCCGTTTGGTGGCCCGTAGAGGCCTAATTTGACACTGCTGCGCTTGGCGAAGATCCTGCGCAGGAACATCCTGAGACGTGAAATCATACAGGCGACCTGGTATCGGGTGGTATTTAAACTTTTTCATTTGACCCGCGCAGGGACCTCAGCCCATTCTTGCACGGTCTAGACGTCGGTGCAGTTGTTCAGGTGGATCTGGTGCATCGAGGGGAAGGAGGGGTGCACTTTGGTGCAGATGGTGTTTTCGCCGGGGTTGAGGCTGCCGACCGTGGCGTTGTCTAGGAAGCTCAAGTATTCCTGACCTGACATGGTGACTATGATTTCCTGCTGGTCGAGCATCGTGATGTTGTAGCTCTTTCCGTTGATGGTGATGGGAAGTCGGAATGCTCGCTTGTAGCCTTGGTCGAACAGTTGGGCATTGCGTATTTCCGCGGCGAGGATGTTGGTTGTTTCCTTGATGTCCTGCACGTCCTTTGCTGCCTTGGCTTCGTCCATGCGCAGGCTGATGACGACCAGAAAAGACATGAAGATGATGAACATGAAGCCCACCAGGAACATGAATTCGATGCTGGTCTGGCCTTTCCTCATGCGATCTCACCTATCCTCACTACTGCCCCTGTGCTCTGGATTCGCAGGTTCGCAGGTCCGGTGTGGAATTCCTGGAAGATGCCTTCGGGGAACTCAGGCTCGATCGAGGATTCCGCGAAGAATATGGCTTGGCTGGGCCCTTCCACCGTGGTATAATTGATGAGGAGTTCATCGCCCTTGATGCCGATACCGGTCACTGCGGCGGGGATGCTGATGCTTATGACCAGACGGGAATCAGCTCCGAGGATGTACACGGTCTCGGCGGTGTTGATCATCTCGTTTCCGATACGGTCGACTTGGGATTCGATGATGTCTTGGCTGGCGCCGCGGGCATACGTCTGGAAGAGGAGGGTACCTGGAACGAGGATCATGATGGCAAGCGAAAGGATGAATAGGTGCTCTACAGATACTTGGCCACGTCCCATACCTCACCTCCGTGTTCCATCCGCAGCGTCCAGGATATATAAAGGTATTGCTGCTCTTACGGGCGAGCGTCGACCTCTGAAGAAGGGCGGCGACAAGGGGGTGTGTCGGGACTGCTGTTCCGACATAGGAAAATCTACGATTTTCCGTGGTCCCAGCAGGGGAGATGTCGCCAATCCGCGGTACAAGATGACGCGAGCAGGGCAGCGACATCTGGCGAAGCGCATTCCGCTTGCCCGCCATCTATGTCCGTGTGAGAATGTAGTGGAACGTCTCGAAGATCGGCACGTTGCTCGTCACGGAGATGAATGTCGCGCCCATGTCATCGCAGATGTCCTTGATCTCGTAGATGTGCTCGAGCAGGCGTTTGCGGTAGTCTTTCTGCATGCGTTTGGACACGAATGTCTTGATCTTCAATTCGTTCTCGGCGTCGGTGAGGATGAGCTGTCCTTGGTAGTCGAGGTCCTTTTCCACCATATCCAGCACCTGCACGACGATCACTTCTGATTTCTTGAACATAAGCAACGTCTCGCGGATCTGTTCGATGTCATAGAGGAAGTCTGAGATGATGATGACCAGCGATTTGCTGTGGATGATCCTCTTGTATGCGCGCAGGCTCTGGTAGAGGTTGCTCTGTCCTTTGACACGCATGCTGCTCAGGAATTCCAGCAGGCCGATCAACTGCGACTTTCCTTTCTTGGGTGTGAACACGACCAGGTCGTCGGAGAACGATGAGATCTCGAACTTCTCGTTGTTGCGCATGCCCATGTAGGCGAATCCGATGGCGAGCTGCGCAGCGTAGTCGAACTTCCGCGGGTTCCCGAAGTCCATGCTGCTGCTCCCATCGACGACGACGTGGACTTTGAGGTTGCGTTCCTCTTCATACCGCCGAAGATACAGTTTGTCGGTGCGCGCGTAGACTTTCCAGTCGATGCTGCGGAAGTCGTCGCCAGGGATGTATTCGCGGTAGTCACGGAAGATCAGTCCTTCTCCGAAGCTCTGCGATTGCCTCGAGCCGCTGTACTGCGAGATGACTCGTTTCTTCAGCACGATGCTGAATCGGTCAAGCTGCTTGAGGTAATCAAGGTCGATCATTTTAGGATCGCGCTTATCACATCGTCCGCGGTCTTGCCTTCGCGTTCCGCCTTGAAGTTGAGGATGAGTCTGTGGCGCAGCACCGGGTACGCCATGGCCTCAAGATCCTTCTGGGAGACATATTTTCGTCCGTTGAGCAGTGCGTGCGCTTTGGCGGCAAGGATGATGCCGATGGATGCTCGCGGCGATGCTCCGTACTCGATGAGGTCCTTGCGTTGCCGGGTCGCGGCGACGATCTCGACGGCCTTCTTCTTCAGGTCGTTGGCGATCGGCACTTCGCGGGTCAGTATCTGCAGGTTCTGCAGGCTCTGCTTGTTGAGCAGGATCTTCAGCTTGACCTCTCGCTCATACCGGGCGTATCGGTTGACGATCTCGATCTCGTCTTCGAATTT
>JBDRLR010000087.1:0-3989 GCA_043812855.1 Nanobdellota archaeon
GTCTGCAGACCGCCAAGATTGAACGGCAACGGAGGAGGCGAGGAGAACTCATTGCGATCCACCGCGCCAACGACGCATGGCTTGCCCTTGCAGCGATCGTGGACCGCCTGGGCCTCGTCCTTGACGGTGAACTTGTCCTTCTCATGCATGGCCTCGATGATGGCGCCATGACTGCTCGCGTGAAGGAGGAGCTGCCAATACGGCTCGGACACAAACGCGCGTATCTCTTTCTCCTTGTCGACGATGATCTTGAGCGCAGGACCCTGCACGCGGCCCGCCGAGAGGATTTTGAACCTGCCCGCTTTTCGGATCGCGAGCGTGAGCGCGCGAGAGAGATTGATGCCGTACAGCCAGTCAAGCTCATGGCGCGTCTTGCCCGCGTTCGCCTGACCCCAATCGATCGTCGGCGACGCATGCGCGTACGCATCCTGGACATCCTCTTTGATGAGCGTCGAGAACTTCATACGCCTGGCATCCTTCTGCTTGCAGATATACTTGATGACGTTCAGACCTATGACCTCTCCCTCGATATCGTAATCGCAAGCCACGGTGAAAGAATCCGCGTCCTTTGAGAGCTTCTTGAGGACGGTGGCGTACTTCTTGGAGAATGCGCTCTTCTTGTTCACCTCGCTGGAAGGCTTCCACACGATGTCGAAGACAGGATACTTGAACGACTTGTTCTCCTCAGCGACCGTGAAGAGGTGACCGACCGCGGACGCGACGACGATATCCTTGCTCCCATGCGTCGCCTGATAATACGATACGGTGCCATCCTTCTTGCGGATCGCCTTTCCATCGGCGAGCGCTTCGGCTATCTTCTTGGCGGCGTCCGGCTTCTCCGTGATGATGAGCTCGTAGGGCATCGGCAGCGATGAACCTAGGCCTCTTTATAAGTTTTATGCGGCCGAAAACAAAGCAGAAACGGCGCGAAACGAGGCAATCGCGCAATCTTGCGTTAAGCGATGTCATGAACCGTACTGCGCGATCATGGTGTCCGCAAGGAACTGCATGAGTGGGAGGTACTCGCCATGATGGCCAAGCTCGAGCGACTCATAATATCGCTGCTTGTTCTCGTTCATGATGATGATCGGGGGGAAGCCACCGCGCAGCAGCACGAAATTCATCAGCAGCCTCGCCACGCGCCCATTGCCGTCACGGAACGGGTGGACCTCGACGAACTTGAGGTGCGTGAGGGCCGCGACCTCGACGACGTGATACTTCTTCTTGATGAACTCATAGAATCCAAGGAACCTGATCAACTCGTCGTCGACGACCGCAGGCTCCGGAGGCTGGAAGCTCGAGCCGGTGATCTTGATAGGCTTGGTCCTGATCCTGCCTGCGTCAGATATGACCCGATCCATCGCGATAGCGTGCAGACGCAGGATGAATCCCTTGGTGATGTCCTTGGTGGTGTCACGGATGAACCGATACGCCATCTCCGTGTTCTTGGCGCCGACGACATCCTCGAACGACTTCCCCGAGGGGGTGAGATTGTCCTCAAGGACCAGTTTGGTCTCCACGAGGCTCAGGGTGTTGCCCTCGATCGCGTTCGAATTATGGGCGAACCGCACCAAGAAATCCAGTTCAGCCTTGGACTGCTCAGGACCGCGGCGGAACACATCGTACTGGTCACGGAAATTGCGCAGCTTGAGGATCACCTCGTGTGAGAGGAACTGGTGCTGACCCACTGGCTTGCACGCCACGTCAAGCTCTGCCTTGAGGGTCTCGAGGGTCTCCTGATTAGGGATCTGGCGGCCCAGATACTTCTTGCGCTTACGCCAGCGGCCCGCTTCTCGGGTATTCTTGACAAGATAGAAGTATTCCTTGCCGTTGATGCTCTCTTTGGCTATGTAGGCCATGGTCTTCGCTGCTGAGTCGTCTCTGGTCGTCGAAGCGTCGGAAAGGCGCCCTTGATGCGTGCTCGTCTGACACTGCTGATATCAGGCATATAAGTCACTTCATGCCCCGACTACTATACTGAGTTAGGGTGCACAAGCTTATAAAGCTATCGATTTCTTATTTTAGGGGGCACAGATGCGGAGAGTTCTATCCTCTGGATGCTGGTGTAGGAATCACCTCACCAGGGACTCAATATACTCATTCACACCCTGCAGCACCTTCTCCTTGGCCGCAGGTATGAATCGCAAGGCGCCCGCCACGGCATGGCCTCCGCCCGAGATGCCTTCCGCGGGAAACCGCTGACGAAGAGAAGAGACCAGTGCATTGACATCGAAGGCAGGCACGCCATCTGCGCGGAACACGATGAAATCAGGCGCCACCCCTGCCGTGATCCTAGGCGGATCACTGAGCCGATGCGCAAGACCCACGAGCTTTCCCGCAGGCGGGAACTCATCACGGGCCGAGACCGACTCGACATCAAAGACGAGCACCGTGATATCGCCCCGCTTCACCGGAGCGCAGTGCGCCTTGAGGATGGTCGTCGCCTGCGCAATCCTCTCCTCCGCCAAAGGGACGATGACATCGAGCAACGATTGATTGTCTTCGCCAAAAAGCCGACTGAATATATTAGGAGTATGCATGAACCTTGTCTGGAACGCCTCGAAATCAAGCGCCAGGGCGAAACGCTCAAGCCACGCTTGATCCTTGCCAGAAGAAGCGATGTATGATTGTCTGACCTGGTCCTGCGCCTTATCCGCGATGGCGGACACCGCCGCGATCCAATCGACGGAATCCTTCTGGGCGCCCATTCGCTTGGCGATCTCAGCGGCAAGGATACCTGACGACAGACCCTCCGTGACCCCGACCAGGTGCGGATTGACGTGGACGCGAACGAAACCGTCGACCGCGCACTTGCCGTCCTTGATCTCGCCAGGAAAGTGATGATCGATGACCAGGATGTCCGAGAAGAAGACGCTGAATTTTCGGATCCCCTCAAGGTCGCTCTCGCTGGACCCGTTGTCCAAGATGATGAGAAGCGGCTGCTCTTTATCGAAGCGCCGTTGGTTCGTCAATGCCAGATCCGCGTCCCGCGTCGCATCCGCGTAGCTGTAGAACGGCGTGCGGCTCGAGCGTCGATCATAATAGCGATACCAATAGTCCTTGTACTTGTCCTCAAGGATGGGCATGATGGCGCGCTCAAGAGCCACGGCAGCGCATAGACCATCCGCATCGTTGTGATGCCTCACCATGATGGGGCGGCGCTGATCGATGACCCCCAATATATACTGTGCCGCGCGAGAGAACATGTCGTCCATGCGATCGATGACTTCCATCAAGCCCTCCACGGCGTATGACCGAAATGCAGGATCATGTCCACACCCACACGTTCAACACCCATAGGGATATCGCAGGACCCATAGCAGGAACCAGCCCACAAGAACACCTGCACGCCCGTCTCCCGCTCAATGGCCTGCTGGATATCCTTGGCCTTCGGCTTGAGGCCGTCGGGCAACTGGACCAAGACTCGCTTGGGGGAGGCATCCTTGATGCGCTTGATGGCGTCCGAAAGATCATACTTGTACATGCTGCCTCAGAACCACTGATGATTTATAAACATTGCCAGAAGGTTCGACTAGCAGCAGATCTCAGTTCCGCACATCGGGGTGAGCGTAAGAGTGGTGTGTAGAGCGGCGACAAGGGGGTTTGTGTGGGCTTGCAGTCGTAGACTGCAACCCACCTCGGGATCAAGGAAATGTGAGCCATTTCCGCGAAAACCCTTGAACGCAAGCAGTGCGGAACAACGATTGGAAGGACATTTTCCGCATACATCAATGACAGCCCGCCCTAAGCAGGTAGCTCCTTGCTGAGAAGACCGATGATCACCTGCGCTTCTTCGCCTTGGCCTTTCCATGCACTTCTCTTGTAATGCTCGCGATGAGCTTGTCCGCATCGATGGTCGGCGGAGGACTCTCATCCGCCGCCTCTTCATGACGAGGCGTGGGGATCTCGATGATGGGCATCTGGGCGGGCTCATCCTCTGGCGCGCTCTGCGTCTGCGCGCCGATGTCGATAGGCCGCAGCGGCTCGGC
>JBDRLR010000088.1:0-3253 GCA_043812855.1 Nanobdellota archaeon
TTTATGCTATAAACAGAAAACTTTATAAATGCTCTTTATCATAGAAGTGGTCATCGGGCCGATGTGCCTGTCAGCAACGACGTCCCGCGCCCTCGCGCAGGACCAGAAACCACCGCAACGACATGAAGCGCGTCAACATAAAGCTGGATGACGACATCCACACGAAAGCGAAGATAATCTCTGTTCTCAAGGACGTGACGCTCAACGAGTACTTCGAATCCGCAATAGCGGAAGCCATCGCTCGTGACAAATCGATTCTTGAGAAGATAAGAAAGAGCATCTGATGACCAAGAAATGCCGAGGACAGAGACCAGAGTAGATAGCATGACAACGCAACGCATCCGAGGGGAAACGAGGATCGCTTTGGCAGCGCTAGCTCTCGTGCTTCTCCTTCCTGCGGTCGCAAGCGTCGGACCTGCGCTGCTCGCGCTGGCTCCCGCCGGCTTGACGAACCAGAACCCTGTGACTCTCATCGTCACGACCGATCAGAACGCGACATGCAAATTCGATCCTGTCCAGACCCAATTCGACCTGATGGCATATACTCTCTATGCTGAAGGCATGAGACACAAGTACTCGATGGCGTTTGCGGACGGCGTCAATTCAGTCTACGCCGCGTGCCGCAACTCAAGCAATGCCACCAGCGACACGGCATCCATCTCATTCACGCTTGACACGGTCGCGCCGGTGCTCAGTGACCTGCGGCCAAGCGGCCTCCTCTCAGACCCTGCGCTGGCGTTGTCATTGACGACGAACGAAGACGCGACATGCAAGTACGGCCTGCAGGACCAGCCCTTCAACCTGATGCCGAACACATTCGCGAACACAGGATCCCGGACGCACAGCCAATCGATGACCCTGCCCCAAGGGAGCCATGACTATAGAGTGCTCTGCTCCGATGAGGCAGGCAACAGCCAAACGACGGCGGCGAAATTCATCTTCAGCATCAACCTCAAGCCGACCGCGAGCATATCAATCTCGCACGACGACCCGATCAAGGCGGGGATGTATGACGTGCACGTCACCACATCGGAAGACGTGCAGTACTCACCCACGCTCACCTACAATTTCCACGACGACGGAAACATGAGGGCGGTCTCGCTGATGGGCAGCGGCACCACGTGGGACGGCTACTTGGTGATCGCCGATGAGAACCGCGACCGCATCGGCACCTTCTTCTTCAACGGAGTGGACAAGACCGGCCTTGCAGGCACCGAGATCACCGGCGGCAGGCTCTTCATCGTAGACACCAAGAAACCCGATACGCCCCTGGGCCTCGAGATCAAGGAAGCCAGACAAGGACTCCAGCTGTCCTGGACATACGAAGGAGAGGACCTGCGATCATTCCGCATCTACCGCTCAGAGATCGGAGGCGTCGAGAAATCAGACTACCTTGCGAACACCGACGAAGACACGTATCTGGACAGGACAGTCGCCAAAGGAGGCACGTACCATTACAGGATCAGCGCAGTCGACACCGCAGGGAACGAAGGAGAGCTCTCAGGGGAGCGATGGTGGCTCGTGGCGGACGCCGGCGCAGATCGGCAGGCGGTGCAGCAAGTCCAGCGTAGCACCATGGACCCCATGCGAGTAAGCAGAGTCAATGACGGCCTGCGAAACCTCGAGAAGGACCGCCTTGACATCGAAGGCGCAAAGTACGCCATCGACAGCGCCTCAGACCAGGCCCAGATCGATGTCATTGCACAACTTTCGCTCAACACGAAAGTGCAGACGGCGCTATCTCAGATGCAGACGGCGATCGACGGGCTCACGTCCCTGCTCGAATCCGACCTGACCGACGCCGAATTCGAGAAACAATACACACGGACCATGCTGACAGCGGATGAGGCCCGAAAAGGAGTCGTGTACAAGATAGTCATCAAGGACAAATATGACGGACTGCAGACACTCTCCGAATCAGACTACATGGAACCAGTCTCGGCCGTGGTGGCAAGCCTCCAGTACACCAACAAACAGAAAGAAGAGTACCTTGGGGCCGTAAAGGATATCCAAGACGGCATAACCGTGACCTTGCGGATCGTCACCGCAGAGATCCACTCCTTAGGCGGTGCTCCCGCGTCGACCATCACTCTGGTGCGCAAGACGGTGACAAGCTCAACGCCCGTCGCCGACGCCTGGATCATGGAGACCATCCCAAAGTCCGTGGCGAAGAGCGCCGACGACATCTCATTCGGTCAGGCGCCTATCGTCGTCAAGAAGGATTCCATGGTCAAATGGACGATCCCATCGCTCACCACGCACAGTATCCTCTACTCGCTGCCCGGAGCCGTCGACATGACATCGTTGAAGGCGTCACGGACCATCGTCCTGACTCCCCCTGACGAATATGCGTCCGCAGGACCTGAGAGTATCACTGGCAATGTAGTCAAGGAGGCAGGAAAGACTCCGCTGAGCCTCTCCACTCTGCTGGTCATCCTCGGCACCCTGGCCGTCGTCGGCCTTGGAACCTACTATTTCTTCTTCCTCAAGTCGGAGCAGGAAACCGCCGAGACGCCGCAATCCGAGCAGGCGGTGTTCCTGCCGTCCGCACGCAGAAGCGGAGGAACACACCATGTCATCATGCACCGTGATCGACAGGCACCATCGGCGTCGCAGGAGGTTCGCCTGGACGAACAGATCAAGCGTGCCCATCACGCCATCGACTCCCTGGACTTCGCCACCGGCGACCGTATCTATCAACGGCTTGTCGAGTCACAAGACAGCTCGACGCCGAGCACGGAAATCGATGACGCAATAAGTGGTCTCTATGTGAAGCTCCTAGCATTGAGCGTCATCAAAGAAGGTCATGAGGGCATAGACCGCGCTGACCACGACCTCGTCCTTCAGAAGATGGCCGCGCTCCAGGACCTGATGCCTCTGGTCGATGAAGCCACCGAAGGCAGGACCGCTCTGCTGGCGTACGCGAGCAAGAGCCTGGGGTATTTCCAGCAGTGGTACTTCGGAAGATAGCGTTCTGACTCGTTTATCTGCAGAATTCGGCGTTTCCAGCCCGTCCGCGCCCATCTTCTGGGACCAAATCACAATATTTATATAGGTGTTGTGATACTAATATACAAAAAACTATACCAAGAGTGTGATTGGTGTAGTCAGTGGCGTCCATACTGACGCCGGAAACCAAACCCTTGACAACGAGGAAAAGGTCATGAAACCGCTCCAGCAGGCAACCATCACTCTTATCGGATTTCTTGTAGTCCTCTCCAGCCTTACCGTGATGCGCGCCATCGGCTATGAC
>JBDRLR010000089.1:0-5957 GCA_043812855.1 Nanobdellota archaeon
GAAGTCCATACGGTTCCGATAGCCGAACGGCTCGCCGGAACATATCTTCACGTCGTCGAAACCGAGGAGGGAAGACACTTTCGCGCGCTTGCCCTCGACCTGCTTCTCATACTCCACGTCCTGAGCACTGCATCCACCGCAGACACCGAAGACTGGACAGCGAGCCATGACACCAGAGAATGTCCTGAGAATAAATGCGTTTCTACAGTGACTGGATCAGCCACTGGCCTCTCGACATAGAATGAAGAACACCATCGCGCTGCAGCCCGACGGGCCCGACCCCGCGACGCGCTCACTGCTGGAACAGAAGATGTCTCGCCTTAAGGCCAGTGGCTGATAATCAGCGAAGCCTGATGCTCTCAAGATTCCTTGGCGCGACCGTCTCGATGCGGTACGCCTTATGCACGCTGCTGCACAGGTCCAGGCACCTGCTGTTCTCGCCATGATTGACGATGAGCTTGCGCGGCTTAGGATTGAGGCGGCTTATGAAACTCATCAATTCCCTGCGGTCAGAATGTCCGCTGATCTCGATCTTGAACAATTCCATCTTGAAGTGCAACGTCTCCATGCGGTTGCCATGCTGGAAATTGATGTCCTTGGTCCCCTGCTGGATGCGACGGCCAAGAGACCCTTCCGCCTGATACGAACTGAAGACCAACGTATTCTTCGGATTG
This sequence comes from Nanobdellota archaeon, assembly GCA_043812855.1. GTDB lineage: Archaea > Nanobdellota > Nanobdellia > Woesearchaeales > JAHJEM01 > JBDRLR01. The sequence continues at coordinate 675 of JBDRLR010000089.1, forward strand.
TCACCTAGCGACTTGAGATACTCCACGCTCGGACCGCCGACAAGCATGCCGCTCGTCGCCAGGATGATGCAGGGACCCTCCTCCTCGATGACCTCCTTTCGCTCCTTCTGAGAACCGATGCGCTTGATGTTGGGCATCAAGAACGGATTCTTGTCCTTATGGAATATCTGCGCGCGCACCGTCGAGTTGAAGAACTCAGGATAGGCCGTGTGGATCGCCGTGATGTCCCACACGATACCATCGATGTAGACAGGGATCTCGGCGAGCTCCTTGTCGCTGATCATGCGCTCGATGAGCACGATCATCTCCTGCGCGCGGCCGCTGCCGAGCACGGGACAAAGCACCTTGCCTCCCCTCCTCACCGTGTCGATGATCGTCTGCTTGAGCAGCTTGTCCTGCTCATTGATCGGCGGCATGACATTATCCTTGCCTCCGTACGTGCTCTCGATCATGACCGTCTCAAGACGAGGGAAGCTCGTGATGGCCGGCGCGAGCAGGCTGGTCTTGGCATACTTCATGTCCCCTGTGTACAGGAGGTTGTGCAGGCCGTTTCCGATGTGCACATGCACCATGGCGCTGCCGAGCATGTGCCCCGCGTTGTACAAGGTGATACGCACATCAGGCGTGATGTCCGTGACCTCCTCATAGTTGAGTGTGATGGTATGATTGACCATCTGCTTGATCTCCTCGCTCCCATACAAGGGCTCGTTGCCTTCCGCATGGGCGATCTTGATCATGTCAAGCTGCTGCAGCGCCATGATGTCCCGCGTGGGCTCCGTGCAATACACCGGACCCTCATACCCGTACTTGAACAAGTACGGCAGCATGCCCACGTGATCCAGATGCGCGTGCGTGACGACGACCGCGTCAAGCTCCTGGATATTGAACTCTGGCGCCTCGAAATACGGATACGCCTCATTGCCCGTCGTCGACGGATCGATACCGCAATCGAGCAGGACGCGGGACTCAGGAGTCTGCAGCAGGATACAGCTACGACCCACCTGACGACCGCTCCCAAGGTACGAGACGCGGATCCACTCCTCCTTCTTTGCGCGCAGCCACCCATTGTAGATGCGCTGCCCGGTCTTGTGGAGGAACTTGCGGCGGAACTCAGAATTCGCGTAGAGGACGTTACGGATACTCTCGATGATCTTGCTGCGGATCGCGGGAGTGCGCTTGATGACCGGGATCCACAAGGTCTCCGCCTTGATCTGCTGCAGGATCTCTCCCTGCTTGCCGATCGCGACACCCGGCTTCTCCACCTCGATGTTCACCAAGGATCGCATCGGATCGAAATTGAACTGGCTGATGCCCGCCTCCGCGTCGATGAGGGCGCGGATCCGCTCCTCAGCCTTCTCGGGATCCATGCACAGCTCAGGATCAGGACGAAGCTCGATACGCTTCTTGATCTTATTGACGATGTGCTTGATGCTCTGCGCCTCGTTGATGAAGTAGTCCTTGTCCTTGGTATACAGGACGATATTGGCGCCTTCAAAGACCGCCGCGCTGATCTTCCCCTGGGGAATCTCTTTGAGAATCTCTTCTATAATATCAGACAATTTGTTTCACCTAGAACGTCCCGTGTTCAGATCACAGACGTACTCACTAACTTGGTCTCCACCTTGACAACTCCCTGCGACGAGACGCAGTAGACGTCGATACCGTTGCCGGACGCCGAATCCCTCTGCAGGGCGACATTCACCGCGGCCTTCGCCATAGCGATGCCCTCTTCCTTGGTCATGTTCGCCTTGTACTGCGACTCCAAGACTCCGTACGCGAACACGCTACCGCTACCGCTCGACACGAAATCATCGATCGGGGTCAGCGACCCGTCAGGATACAAGTCATAGAGGTGGACATCAGTATCGTAGCCCGCAAGCAGGAAATGCGTGATGCCAGGAATCACCGAAAACGAGCGTATATTGCCATAGATCATGCCCGAGAGGAGGTTCGCGGCCTCCTTGATGGTGCTTGATCTGCCCGAGCGGATCTCCTTGAGCTTGAGCTCGCTTCGCAGATACCGCACCAGAAGCTGCAGATCAGAGACAGACCCTGCTGTCGTGACTGCCAAACGATCATTGATCGGCCGCACCTTCTCGACCTTCTTGTCGACGATGAAGTTACCCGCGGTGGCCCGCTTGTCAGCAGCCAAGATAATCGCGTCTTTGCATACAATTCCAACCGTGGTCGTCCCGGTCTTGAGGAGTTCAGTCATTTTTTATTTCACCCAAGAAAATTCTGTCGAATGACAATACAATGGCAAACCTGCCTTGATTTATATAGTTTTCGTTCGGGCATCATGTTCTGGGACTGGCCGTGCCGCAAGCGGAAGGGCAGCATAGGCTCTGGCTTCGAAAAGTTTAAAAAGCACGTATCTGAAGGAACCCTGATGACTAAACGAGGTGAGCGAGGACAGGCTGCGCTAGAATTCCTGACCACGTACGGCTGGGCCTTCATGATCATCCTGGTGTCCATCGCCGCGCTCGCATATTTCGGCCTGCGACCACCCGTGCCGACACGATGCATCGTCTCCCCTGAATTCTCATGCACCGACTACCAGATGCGCGTCGCCAGTTCCGGGGCGAACTTGAGCGTCCTCCTTCGCAACTCCGCAGGAGAAGTGCTGGATATCAGCGAAGCCAACTGCACCTTCCCTGACCTCGTGAACCGGCAAGGCAAACTCTATATGACTGTAGATTGTCCAGGCTGCAACACCTCCAAATCCTGGCAACCCGGCGAAGCGCGGGTCCTTGAGTGCGTGGCGCCCAACGCCGCAGGCCTCTCCCCGGGCGACCCAGGTAAGGTGCGCTTCTCGATGAGCTACCAGAAGGCCAGCATCGCAAATTCCTTCACGCACACCGTGGACGGCGAAGTCGTCGCGACGGTCATCTCATGAAGCAAGGACAAGCAGCCATCGAGTTCTTGACGACATACGGATGGGCCATGCTGCTCATCCTGTTCATCATCACCATCATCATCTACTTCGGCCTGCTCAACCCACAAGTGCAGGTCAAGGCCTACTGCGACTTCGGACCACAGATGGCCTGCTCGGACTTCGCCATAGGCCAGGACGCGGGAGAAGGCAAGATCGCCATCTACCTGCAGAACCACTACGGAACGACCATGGACTTCAACGCGACGTCATTCGAAGTGAACATCATCAGCTGCAACGGCATCAACTCCCTCGCCAACGGGCGGGTCGGGCTTCTTAGCTGCAACTACTCAGACAACAACTACGGGGCGGGAGACCGCCTGCGCATCCCGCTCATGATCAAGTTCAGGCAAAGCGGAGCCGCAACATGGTACAACGTCAGCGGCGTCGTGTCGACGAAGATGTGCTCAGGAGGGCTAGAGAATGGCAACATGCAAGGGTGCTAAAGGCCAGGCCGCCATCGAATACCTCGTCACGTACGGCTGGATACTCATCGTCATCCTCGTCGTGCTCGGATTCATCATCTACTTCAACCTCTTCAACGCCAAGAGGTTCCTGCCCGAACACTGCAACTTCGGAGACCAACTGCAGTGCGTCGACTTCTCGATCACCACAAGCGGCGGCACCGGGACGGTTTCGCTCATCCTGGAGAACAACTTCGCCAAGGAGATCCAGATCAACAACATCACCAGCCCAGACCCGCAGGTGCTGCTGAACGCATGCCACGCGGTCACGATCAAGCCAGGAAACTCATCATCAGGCGACCCTGCAAACTCATTCCATTGCGACATCAGCATGCCCTACAACGAAGGCGACAAAGAACAATTCACATTCATCCTCGGATTCCAACGCTACGCAAGCCCCCTGACGACCCCGGAACACTCCGTCCGAGGCACCGTCACGACCGTCATCCGCTAATCGACTCGGCCTCGAACGCTCGCATCCGCGCGATGGCGATACTGCCCCATCGCAGGAATATAATCCCAAGCGATGTCCACGACCGGACGATCAGTCTTCTGCAGGTCGGTGAACTTGACGACGATATCACGCTTGCTCTCCGCCTTCCATGTGACTGCTCCGCCAGGCGTCAGGCCGCACCTGTCCGCGCCGCACGCGATGGCCGTGCCAGAAACCCCTCTCACCGTCACGTTGAGGCCGTCGATGATGTCCACGTCCTCACCAAGCTTGTTCATGACGGTGACCCTCATCTCGTCGGAGGAGTCTAGAAAGGCGAACGACCGGCAGGCGAAACCAGTCTTCATGTCGCACTTGTTGATCGCGAAGAGCGAGTCGTCCCGAAGGACAAGATAGGCGAAGGCGGCAAATATGACGATGATGATGAAAAGGACCCAGCCATGGGTCGCAAGATACTCAAAACCAGTCTGGCCTCGACGATTCATCAGATAACGATGGGGCGCACCTGGACGTCTCCCTCGACTTCCTTGACGTATGCGCTGCCACCCTTGGTGTAACGGATGGTGACGTGCAGGCGGGGCCTGTCGGTCTCGCGGATGTTCGGGGTATAGAGCCAGAAATTCGCGATGCCATCAGCAGCCCAAGTCTCCGGAATCCCGCAATACGCATTGCTTACCTTATTGCAGCTGTTCATTCCTGCGGTAATCTGGCCACTACCTATGTTCACTGTGTTCTCTATGCCGGACCACGTGACATTCACCGTCGTCACGCTAAGGCCATAACCAAAGCCATTGACGAGGCGAGCGCTGATATTTCCCCCAGTCCCTTGCTTGAACCCGCCGTAATCAAGGCACCCGACACCAGAGCCGAAGACGCACTTCTCAGGCAGGAACCTGCTTGGATCAAGCACGCCGAAATACGCAAGCGCGCCAATCATGACAAGAACGACCAAGAACGCCCAACCATACGTGGTAAGGAATTCCAACGCTGCCTGGCCTTTACGAGCACCCATGAAATCACCTCAGTACCCTTCCCCCAGCGTATTACTTTATAAAGATTTCGTTCAAGGCGGCTGTGTGGAAAGCAAGCTGCTGCCGCCACCTGTGCGAGCACCTGACCTGCCAGCAGTAGCCGACAAGGGGGAAGTCCCATTCGGGGAATGTCGGCAGTCCATACGGAAGAGCGTGTGAGCGTGGCGCAGCAGACAAGCGAAGCAAGGACTCTTCAACTGGGGCGAGTAACCCCCTGGTCATCACACGCCCTGCGATTGAAGGTGCTCGCGCTTGAGGTCGGCACCGCAAGGAATCACCCTGTCGTGATGATGTTGGCGAAGGCCTGCGCAAGAAGCGTGGACATGACGAAATAGACGATGAGGCTGCTGAACAAGAAGGCAGGGATGTACTTGAGACCCCCCTTGATGCTCCCCTTCTCGATGA
>JBDRLR010000090.1:0-7258 GCA_043812855.1 Nanobdellota archaeon
GGAACTGCTCAAGGCATCTTCCATCGTGCCGATGGCGAATCAAGTCGAATTCAGCCCCTTTTTGTACCAGAAGGAACTGCTCGCATTCTGCACCTCGCACAAGATCGTGGTCGAGGCATACAGCCCCCTGACACGCGGCAAACGACTCGACGACAAGAAGCTTGTCTCTGTCGCGGCGACCTACAAACGAACGCCCGCGCAGATCATGCTCCGATGGGCATTGCAGCACGACCTGGTCATCCTGCCCAAATCAACGCATGCCGCACGCATCAAGGAGAACTGCGCACTCTACGACTTCACACTGTCTGGCTCCGACATGAAGACAATCGACGCACTCAACGAGGACGCGCGCTACTGCTGGGACCCAAACACCGTCGACTAGAAGAAGTCGCTGAGCTGTGAATCCGTGTCCTCAGGCGGCGGCAATTCAATGTGCTTTGCCTCCAACAGGTTGGAGAGGGTCGCCGCATTCCTCACCGCGCTCGCCTTTGGAAAATTGCTGAAGATGACAAAGAAATCCTGGGTCAGATTCGCCATGGCCTTGATCTTCGGCACCCACTCCTTGAGCTCAGCATCACTATAGAGATAGTCGAAGCGATCCTGAGGAGTCGCCGGATGGAACCAGCTCCCCACATTGCGCCCATTGAAGCGGACATAGCCGATCTGAGAAGTGACTCTCGCTATCGGCGGAAAAAGACCCTTGAGACGAGGCTCATCCACGCAACAAAACCCGATATCGTTGGACTCGAGAAAGGAGAATGCGTCCTCCGACACCCACTTTGGACTGCGGAACTCCGCGACCAACGGCAACGTGAACACGCGTTTGAGCTGCACGATGAAGGCCCGATTCGCCTCCGTATCCTCGAAGGTGAACGGGAACTGCAGGACGAAGCATTTCACCTTGCCGAGGCTGACCATAGGCATCATGGACTCAAGGAAGGGCTGGACCATGTCCATGTCGCGATCATAGGTGACGGCGCGAAACACCTTGATGCTGAACACGAACTGCGGAGGGGCCTTCTGGGCGATCCGGCCCATCATCTCCGCAGGAGGGATGTGATTGAAGGTCGAATTGATCTCGACCATGTCGAAGAACTGAGCATAGAACTGAAGCATCTCCTTGCCTTTCAGCGAAGACGGATAGAAATAAGATGCCCACTCATCGTAACTGTACCCTGAGGTCCCGACGGCGAGCATAGCCGTATGTATCTATCCGGATACATATATCTTTGCCCACTCGCATCGAAACATTTATAAAGTTCGAATCACTACTAATCGGTAACTAATGGTTGCCTTCGGGCTGACCGCGGAGACCACACAATGAACAAACTCTGGATTTTGGGCGTGGCTGTCCTCTTGATGGCCATATCGACCGTCTCAGCATACCGATACGACTCAGGCTCCTACGGCGCGCAAGCATACGGTGGCGCGTATTACTACCCGCGGGACAACTACTACGGCACCCGATACGCCAGCGGTTCCAGCTACATTCCCACCAACAACAACTACAACAACGCCTACGGCGGCGGATGGACCCGATTCGGACCCTCCTACCGCGGCGGATACTACGGCTCATCCAACACGTACGGATCCTACTTTCCTACCGGCTATCAGAGCGGGGCATTCTCTGGATCCTCATACAACCGCGTCTACTACCCCCGATCAAGCGCACAATGGTACGGCGGCTGCCAGTCCGACTGGTACTACGACGGGTATAGTCAAGTGCCCAGCAGATACTGCGTGGCGTAGATTCATATTCTATTTCTCTTCTTCATCGTCTTCATGATGCTGTGCCGTTCGCCTCACTTCTGCGTAGGTGCACTGACATATTCCTAACTGGGACATGGGTAACGCAAGCGTTTCCGGGGCGCTCGAAAATCGAAGATTCTTGGCATAAGGAAAGCAGGACTTCGCTATAATTGTTGTCACGACCCAACCTCCTCATCAGTTCTGTTCTTGATTCAGGGCGCTCGCCCGTAAGCACGGCATCATGGATCATAGGGTTCTCAACGGGACCGCCACCGAAAAGTATATATAAATGGATTCTCGTGGCTGGAGAATGGGTGAGGATCGCATACTCGTCAACGACATCAAAGCAATCTACGCCGCGGAATTCGAAGAATACAAGGCCATGTTCGAGAATATGGACGCTGACTTCGACCGGATACGACGTGCACACGAAGAGACGCGCAAGGACCTGATCACGCGCTGGAGCGCGTACCGCAGCGTGGAATCCGTCATCGATATACTTGATTTGCACGGCTTCCTCAATCAAGACTGACTGAGCGGTGGAGACAACGCTGTCATCCTTTCTAAGAGGGTACTGATTCGGCAGGATTTCATCCATAGGGTTGCCATAACCTCTGTGTTGGAGTCCCATATTGGTGTGGGAAAGGGTATACTAATAGAAAAATATATAAACTAGCATAGTTTATTTGGTGCATTAAGTTCCCAAATTTGTGTTGGGGAGGACCATTTCATGAACGACGAACTCATCACACAAGCAAATATCCGGGTCATCGGAGTCGGCGGCGCCGGCAACAACATGATCAACTGGCTCACCAAGAAAGGAGTCTCCGGAGCCGAAATCCTCGCAGTTAACACTGACCAGCAGCACCTCAACATGATCGAGGCCGACAAGAAGCTGCTCCTGGGAAGAGAGGTGACACGCGGCTTGGGATGCGGCGGATTCCCCGAGAAAGGGACACAATCCGCGCAAGCAAGCAGCAAAGAACTTGCCGCTGCCCTCGCGGGGACGGACATGCTGTTCGTCTGCGCGGGCATGGGCGGCGGCACAGGAACCGGCGCCGCACACGTGGTGGCGAAGATCGGCAAGGATGCAGGTGCGATCGTCATCGGCACCGTCACGATGCCCTTCAAGATCGAACGAGCCCGCATCGACAAAGGCGAATTCGGACTGCAGGCCCTGCGCCAGTGGTGCGACACCGTCATCGTCATCGACAACAACCGACTCGTCCAGATTGCGGGCAACCTGCCTGTACAACAAGCGTTCGCCGTCGCGAACGAACTCATCTCGACCATGATCAAAGGCATCATCGAGACCATCGCGCTGCCAAGCCTTGTGAATCTTGACTTCGCAGACGTCAAGGCCGTGATGACCAACGGCGGTGTCGCCAGCATCGGCGTGGGCAGCTCGGACACCCAATACCGCGTCCAGGAGGCAGTCGCTGGCGCACTCTCCAACCCTCTGCTCGACATCGACCACAAAGGCGCCGACGGCGCCCTCATCCACATCGAAGGCGGACCCGACCTGACGCTCGATGAGATCAGCGAGATCGGCGAACTCGTCACCAAAGAGATGGACGACGACGCCACAGTCATCTGGGGAGCACGCGTCTCGCCCGAGATGAGCGGAAGAATCACAGTCATGACCATAATGACCGGCGTGAAAAGCCCATGGCTCTTGGGAAGGACCACGCCGCAGCAAGCCCGAAAGGAGAGGGCGTCACTCTTCTCCAACCTGGGCGTCGGCCACATATGAGGTGAAGCATGCCAGAAGCAAATAGTACCGTAATACGAAAGATAGTGAACAACATCGTCGAAGAGAACAGGACGCTCATCGAGGACACCTACAACGGACGAGCAGACCTTAGCGCGTCACAGTACAAACGCCTCGTGCCGCTGCTTCTCGACCGCGGACTCGAACAGGCAGACCTGTCCATGTTCGAAGAGGACACCCGCAAGAGCATCCTCGACGCGGCAGGCATCGAATACATCAGGCGCGGCAACCTTCCCGCGGCGACCCAGGCATTCGTGCTCAGCGAGAACACCGAGCTTCTGACCAAGGTCGGAGACATCTACCAGTCCTACGCGGACCTTGACAGCGCGATCGAGTCCTACCAATTGGCGGGGAACCAGGCACGCCTGCGCCAGCTCGGCCAACGATGCATGGAGAACCAACACCTGCGGACCGCGAAACGAGTCTTCACCATCCTCGAAGACCTCGACCAGCTGGATCGCATCGGACGCGAATGCATCAAACGCGAGAAGTTCGACGTGGCATTGGAGATCTTCTCCGCCTTGCAAGACAAAGTCACCCTGACTGGCATCGGTGATCTGAACATGCTCAAGAACGACTACGAGATCGCGTTCCAGGCGTACCGCGCCGCGGAAGACAACGCGCGCACCAATGTGCTCGGCGATGAATGCCTCAAGAACGGATACCTGCGCCTGGCACGCGAATGCTACGTGGCATCAGGCAACGAAGCGATGCTCTCGTTCCTGTCCCAGAACACGAGGTAAGGATGAACGACTACTTGATGCAGAAGAAAAGCGAGATGCAAGTCGACCTGATCAAAAAGCAGTTCGAATCCCAGCTCCAAGGCATGCGGGCTGAGATCAACGAGCTTCGCGACCAGGTCCAGCAGCTCCGCAGGCAGTCGTACAACCAGAGCCAAGCTCCCGCGCCGCTTCGGCCCGTCGAGCAACCGCAACAGGCACAGGCCGCGCCCGCCCAGCAATGGGCACCGCAGCCCGCGCGCGTCGCGCCGCAACCTGTCGCGAGGCAAGCAGACCGGACCGGATTCTCCCCTGGCGAAGTGAGCATCGAGAAGATGTTCTACTGCGGAAACAAACGCTGATTCCTTTTCACTCCTTTTCTTCTTTCTACACGCACGAAGACGTCAACCAAGAATACGCGACATTGAACAGACGCGACATGTCGATACGGGCGGCATACCAATCCTGCACGGCAGCGTCCAGCTCCGTATTCGAGATGGTGCCATCCTCGTCGGTATCATAGGATCCACATCCGACCACAGGGGAGGCCGCGAACGTGATAGTAAGCTTGGGCCCTTTTGAAGATGGCTCGGCCAAAGAATCATAGAACGACTGCCACAATCCATCCTGCTCCTCGAAGACCAATCCATGGTTTGACGATGGATTATCTATCCAACCCTGGACAATATCTGTGATCGTCCATGAATTCCACTGTCCTGGTGTCACTGGGACCTTTACGGCAGTGATTGCATCTCGATCCTGGGCTCCTGTGAGGCCCGCGCCCTGCCAGGCAATCTCAGGAGAGACACATCCATCCTGACCCACATCATTGGTGCATATCCATGTGACACCAGGCTTCGTCCACGGCCTGGTGACACTATATGCCGTCACATTCGACCTGTCCAAAGGATGCCAAGGATCAAGCTGAAGCAGCTCAACGGTCGCCTGCTCGACCGTCAGGCCAGGAATGCCTGACAAGTCGAAGCGCACCAGGTCCCTAGCAGTCCAAGAACCCACATTCCTGATACTGGACCACTCCCTTGTGGAATTGATCATCTGGCCCCACACCTCAGCAGTGACGGCGCCATCATAGCCCTGAAATCCACCCTGTATAACGATCGTGTCTCCAGGATAGGCGCACAACTGACCAGGATCCAAGACCGTGCCTGAGCATGAACAGCCACGCGAAGGAACGGCGCCAGTATCACACGCCTGGCAGACATCATCGCTGCCCGAACAGCTCTGATCGACGCCATCCTGGCAGATGTCGATGGCGGAAGGGTTTATCGCAGGATCTGCGTCATCGCAATCAGCGCCGCCGCAAGCGACACGGAAATATCCGTCTCCGTCACCATCAGGAGTCTCGCACCCCGTGACTGTCTTGAAGACGAGCGTCATCGGACGATTCACCGCCAAGACTTGATTCGCGACGAAACTGCCTGAGGTCACCGTGAACGTATACGGACTCTGATACGTGAACTCCCCATTGATCCCCTCGAACTCATCAAGCTGGACATGGACCCAACCCTGGGCATCCGTGACTGAATGCGAGATGAATGTGCCGTCCTTGTCCCTGATGTCGACCGATGCGCCAGACTTGGGCAGGTCCGAGGCGTCGACCACCCTTACGTCGACGGACCATCTCACCAGGAACTGGCATGGCGTCTCCGCGACGCACCACGCGAAATTGTAGTACGCCTGATCGAATGAGGCGTCGATGAGATTCGTGTCGATGAATACGTTACCCCTTGAGCCGGTAGTGTATCCTTCATAGGCCAAGGTGAGGAACGAAGACGCGTGCGTGCCGCGCATGACGGTGTTATTGACGAGGACATTATTGAAACCAGGACCATTCGCCCCCCAGAAGCTCCACACGATATTATCGCTCATGAATATATTGTCCCTCACGATATTGCCCGGATGCACGTTCGGATCATCGTTCGCCTCAAAAACCGCCGCGTTGGCCTGATTGGATCCATCAGAAGTCGCGATAAACACATTATGCTCGATTACGTTGTTCAGATCGAAAGGATCCAGACCGAATTCAGCGAACCCCGGCGTGAGGACAAGACCTGTCGCACGCATGCCGTCCTTGGAATGGGCGATGAACGTGTTGTCATGGACATAATTATCATGGCTCGGTCCCCGGATACGCATCGTGTAGGTGCCCGTGCAGCCCTCGTTGCCCTCGACACACTGATCCTGCGTCTCCAGATAGTTGTTGTACACCTCATTGTACGATGCACCCCAGTCAAGCATGAATCCCCTGCCGTTCGTCGTGTTCACTATGTTATCATGGATACTGACATTATGCGCGCCGAACAGAAGGACCGCGAAGGCGTTGGCTCCCCTCTGGAACTGGGCTATATAGTTATAGGCGATCTCTGAATTATGGCCCCCTGTGATCCCGATGTGGGGGACGCCGACCACGCTATTGCGCAATACTTTGCCTTCGCCGCTGACCCTGATGCCAGGCACCCACTGATGACGATTGGTTATCGCCTCATCGACGAAGGCCTGGATGTCATTGTCCGCGACAAGCCAGCCGGATCCGCCAGACTCGTCAGCGATGGCAGTCGCGTCCGTGACGTGCATGACAATAGACATGTTGGCCACCGTCCAATTCACTCCCCAACCGCTAAGAGGATTGGAATACCTGCCTGCGTTAGGACTCTGGACGATATTCCCATTCTTTATGACCACATTGTTCCAACTCTTCCAATCCGAAACAGGGGCGAAATCCTGCGACGCCCTCGGGTCGCCGTCGCTGATGATGCCGTTCATGCAGATCGTGCCGTTCTGCAGGCTATTGTACGTGGCGCAATTCGTCTTCCACGTCGTCGGGTTCGTCCCGTAGGTGACTGTGTGACCATTCAGATCGAACACGATGCCATGATTATGGATGAGAAAACAGGATTCCGCGGCGGACACATCATTCTGCAGAATGTACGTCTCGCCCTCGACGCCGAGCACACCGCATTCATACACCTGAGTCACCGCCGATACCATTGGCAGGAGC
>JBDRLR010000091.1:0-3468 GCA_043812855.1 Nanobdellota archaeon
ATGCGTTTCCGTAGAGGCTGATCATCACGTTCGCCTCATGCTCGGCGAGGATCTGGCACGTGCGGTCATCGAGGTTGTTTCCTGCGGTGAAGACGTATGCCTGGATGCTGTGCTGTTCGTGGGCGTAGCGTATCTTCTCGAGGTTGTCTTCTTTGAGGCGGGGGTGGAATGGGTCTCCTCTTCCGTTGATGGTGATGAATCGTGTGTCGTAGTGCTGCGCGAAGTAGTCGATGGCGCCCTTGATCGCGTCGATGCCGAGTTGGTTCCGTGTTTTGATATGTTGCGTAACGCAACCCTGGCACGACTGTTGCAACGCGCCGTCTGCGTAGATGCGCTCGGCTCTTTTTTCGCAGTAGTTGGCGCTTGGCAGATTGAGGATGGCGATGCCCTGGTCGAGGGTGCCGTCTTTGGCCATGTCTTCGAGTCGTCTGGTGATCTCCAATGTTCGTTCAACCATAGTTACACTATAGTGGTAACAAATATATTAAACTTCTCAAAGAAATATTTTACAAAATCGGTAAATATATATAGAAAAAGAGAAAAGATGTTGATATGTCGAAGAAGTTGGATGTCAAGGATAGGAAGATTCTGTACGAGTTGGACGTCAATTCCAGGCAGTCGAATGCGGAGATTGCCCGCAAAGTGGGCCTCTCAAAGCAGGTCGTGGGGTTTCGGATCAAGAGGTTGCTCAAGGAGCGGTTCATCTCGTCCTTCTATTCGGTCATCGACATCTCGAAGCTTGGGTTCACGGTGCACAAGAACTTTCTCAGACTGCAGAACTTGGATCGGGGCAAGGAGATGGGTCTCATCGATTTTCTGGTGCATCATCCTAACGTGGTGTGGGTCGCTAGCTGTGACGGCAAGTTTGACCTTGCGTTCGGGACTTGGGCAAAGGACATGGCGTTCCTTGACCGGACCGTCACGGAATTGAGCAAGCGGTTCGGTGAATGCATCGCGGAGCGGCAGATCGCGACCATCATCAGGGGGGACTACTTCGTGCGGGATTACTTGGTCGCTACGGATAGGCCAAGCCCCTTTCGGGAGTCGTTCTTCGGGGCGGTGTCCGCTCCGGTGAAGATGGATGAGTTCGATTGGATGATCATCGTCCTGCTGGCTGCGGACGCAAGGATTTCCGCGGTCGAGATCTCGCGTCATGTGGATTTGAGTGTCGATGCGATCGCTGAGCGGGTGCGCAAGCTTGAGCGGTCGGGCGTGGTCAAGCATTACAATATAGTCCCCAACGAGGCGAAGTATCCCTTCCTGCATTACAAGGTGCTCGTGGGTTTCAGGAACATCTCTGAGGAGAGGGAGAGGTCGCTGCGGGAGTATTGCCGCACGAATCCATTCATCGTGTACATTGTCAAGTCCTTGGGTCCTTGGGAATTCGAGATCGACATGGAGGTTGAGGATGTGGAGCAGTTCCGCGGGATCATGATGGACGTCAAGACGAAGTTCAACGACATCCTCAAGGATTATTCTGCCTTGCAGATCTATCAGGTCCATAAGTATAATTTCTGTCCGAGTATCCAGTCGCAGATGTGAGTGTCTCTCCATGTGCGGGATTCGTCATCTTCGTGGAAATAGTTATAAATGTGAGGTCCCACGTCGTGCGCATGCGGCTCATCATCACGCGTCATGGCGAGACGGAGGAGAACAAGCAAGGCATTATCCAGGGTCATCTTCCTGGTCATCTGTCCAAGGAAGGACGGGCTCAGGCGCAGAAGCTCGCATTGAGGCTCAAGGATGAGCGGATCGATTACATCTACGCAAGTGACCTTGCGAGGGCGGCGGATACTGCGTCCATCATCCACAAGTATCACGCGGATACCCCTATCGAGTTCGTCACGGCCTTGCGTGAGAAGAAGCTGGGCGAGTGGGAGGGGAAGAAGAAGACGGACATTGGCCTCTCCATTTCGCAGAGTGTTTCTGCCTACGCCCCCAAGGGTGCCGAGACGACGGAGCAGATATTTGAGCGCGCGAAGGCATTCTTGGACGAGGTGATCTCAAAGCATAGGGATGGCACGGTCCTGCTGGTTGGCCACAATGGGATCAACAAGGCTTTGATCGCGGTCATTACAGGAAAGCATCATGCGGATATAGGGGTCATCGAGAACCAGCGTAATACGGCGATTACGATATACGACATCGACGAGGACAGTAAGCACAGGATGCATGTCTTCAATTGCACCCGGCATCTTCAGTGAGCGTGCTCTCGCATCCTCTTGAGCGCCGCGGTGATCTCTGAAGGCATCTTGTAGAGTATGGTCAAGGCGCAGATGCCTTCAAGCGTGCTGGAGATGTCCGACCCGTGTCGCGCCACGACGATGATGGGTTTTCCCTTCGCGTGCGCGTACCCTGCCTCGATGCCGAGCCCCACTCCTTTCTCGGAGAATTCGACGAGGAGGATGTCGCACTCGTCGATGAGGCGGAACGTCAAGTTCATCAGCTCTTGCGGCGTGAATCGCACCGTCCCCCATCGTTCGTGGTCCCGTGCGACGACGACAGAGGTGATTCCTGCGTCGTCAAGCGAAGACGATACCTCTTCTATCAGTGCCTTGTTCGATGAGTCTTCGTGGAACTTGATGGACAGGAACGCCTTCATGCATAGGGGGGTGTCGTTCATTCTTAAGAATGTGTCGTTGGTCTTTCTGCCGTTCGAATGCTTTATATATCTGTGCACGTCACGTGGAGGTGTGGCTAGGATTGAGATAACAAGGCATAAGTGTCCCAAGTGTGGCAAGATGTTTGAGGATGCTAGAGGCTATTTTCCTGGAAAGCCATGTCGAGACTGCACTGAGCTGAGTCTGAAGATTGCGGGAATGGAGCGCGCGTTGCTGGATGAGGAATTCTCCCTCGAGCGAAAGGATGAAGAGATTGCGAAGCAATTGGCTCGTGTGCTTGCCGCGGAGTCGACAGGGGATTCCGCTTCTGATTCGCGGATGTTGACGAGTCTGGCTGAGACTTTGCTTGAGGATGAGAAGCGCCGCAAGAGGATCATCGAGCAGATCCTCAAGTTGCAGAAGCGGCGTTGAGGGATCATCCGATACGTTTTTATACACATCTTTGCCATAGTGTCTTATGAAGCGGCTTGCGCATAAGGTGGCGGGAAAGGAGGTCTTCCTTCTGGTCGTGGTCATTGTCATGATCGTCGCGGCGTCAGCCCTGGTCATCATTGCTGGCCCTGTCGCGACGGGCAACGTCGTCGCGGGACCAAGGATGCTCTACGTCGCAGCAGAGTGTTCCTCGAGCGCGGGATGCCGCGAGGACCTGCCGTGCTGTTCTGTCGATGAGGCGGTCGAGCAAGCAAGGCCTGGCGATGTCATCGTGGTCGCGGGTCAGCAGTACAAGGTCATCAGCAAGTAGTCAGAACGAAAGCCGATGCACGATACGTTCTCCGTCGGCAGATATGAACCTGCTCGCTTCGCTGAATCCGAGCCGTCGGTGCATGGCGTTGCTTGGCACGTTGTC
>JBDRLR010000092.1:0-2427 GCA_043812855.1 Nanobdellota archaeon
CGTGAGGATTTGTGCGACGATCTCTCCTCCGATGGAGCCTATGCCTCCGGTGACCAGGATGGTCTTGCCTTGGTAGAACGCCCTGAGCCGTGCATCATTGGCGGGTTGCATGGTGTTCTCGAAACGCCACCAGATTTATAAAGCTTCTTGGCGGTTCGCCTCATTGTCGTTGCGCATGTATGCCTTCCAGAAGTGTCTGCACGACGAATGATTGTTCCTTCGCGCTGATGTCCGCGAACAGCGGCAAGGATATGGTCTGCGATGATGCCTTCTCGCTGATGGGCAGTCGCGGCACAGGTTTGAGCAGTTCTTGCATGTAGGGTTGTTTGTGGATGGATGGAAGATATGGTTTGGCGCCGATCCCGTGGTCCATGAGGTGTCTGAGGAGTTCGTTTCGGTCGATGGTCGGCTCGCAGCGTATGACGTAGACGAACCAGCTGATGGCGCAGTCAGGTCTGGCTGAGGGGGTGGTGATGCCTGGTGTGTTGCGTAGGGCAGCAGTGTACTTGTCCGCCGCTTTTCTGCGCATCTGCAGCATCGTGTCGAGTTTTGCCAGCTGCGTGATGCCTAGTGAGCATTGGATGTCGGTGAGTCGGTAGTTGTATCCAAGACGGCTGTGCGTCAGCCAGTTTCCGTCGTCGCTGCGTCCTTGGTTCTTGAGGCTCTGCAGGAGAAGGTGTATCTTTTCGTCGTCGGTGACGATGGCTCCGCCTTCGCCCGTCGTCATCTGTTTGTTGGGGTAGAAGGCGAAGACGGCCATGTTTCCGTGCGTGCCGACCTTGCGTCCGGCGATGGTCGCGCCGAGGGCTTCGCATGCGTCTTCGATGACGATGAGGTCGTGTCGCTTGGCGATCGCGTTGATCGCATCGATGTCGCATGCGTGTCCGAAGATGTGCACGGCGAGGATGGCCTTGGTGCGGGGTGTGATCGCGGCCTCGATGAGGGCGGGGTCCATGTTGAGTGTGTCTTCTTCTATGTCGACGAAGACGGGTGTGGCGCCGCAGTAGAGGATGCTGTTCGCCGAGGCGACGAAGCTATACGGGCTCGTGATGACTTCGTCCTCCGGTCCGACGCCTGCCGCGATGAGGCAGAGGTGCAGGCCCGTCGTGCCGCTGCTTACGGCGACCGCGTGCTTGGTGCCGACGTATGCCGCGATAGCCTTCTCGAATTCGGCTTGTTTGGGTCCGAGGCTCAGGTTGCCGCTGCGCAGCACCTTGACGACTCCGTCGATGTCGTCGTCATCGATGTGGGGTCTGCTTTGTGGGACGCGCATCTATTTCAGCTCCTTCTTGATGATGGCTGGATTGCCTGCGCTCATGACATGGTTGGGGACATTCTTGATGACTGCGCTTCCCGCGCCGATGATGCTCCAGTCTCCGATGGAGATGCCGTGGATGATGGAGCTGCCAAGTCCGATCCATGTCCCTTCGCCGACGGTGCATCCGCCGCCAAGGGATGCGTTGGGGGAGATGTGGCAATGCGCGGAGACGGTGCAGTCGTGGTCGATGGTGGCTGCGGTGTTGATGATACAGTTCTTGCCGATGGTCGCGTGGGCGCAGATATGCGCTCCTGCGCAGATGACGCTTCCCAGTCCGATGGTGGCGCTTGGCGAGATGTGCGCTTTAGGATGGATGGCGGTCATGATGTCGATTCCGTGGGCTGTCAGTCGCTCGAAGACGGTCTTTCTTGCCTTGTTGTCTCCGATGCCAAGGGCCACTGCGTCGAATGGTTCGCGCTTCGCCATTTCCCAGGGTCCTAGTATGGGTATTCCGGCGCACTCGCCGGTGGCCTGGTCATCCACGAATCCGATCACGTCCAGGTCGGTGTGGTCTCGTAGGATGTCGAGCACGACCCGTCCATGTCCTGATGCTCCGTAGATGAGGATTTTCTTCATGGGGTGCGAGTATGGTCTGGGTTATAAAAAGGTTCTGAGCACGTCGCGCGCCTCGTCCCTTTATAAGGGGAAACTATTTGAATGTGGCCTTGTTGGCTCTTCTTCATGCGATATGTCGTTGTGGGTCTGGGTTCGATTGGCAGGCGTCATCTCTCGAATCTGCGTCTCCTCGATCCTGACGGGGAGTTCATTGCGTGCAGATCGTCGGACGCGACCTTGCCTGACGAGTTCTCTGGTGTCAAGGTGTGTGTCGGCCTGGATGCCGCCCTCGCCATGCGCCCCGATGTGGTGGTGGTCGCGAACCCGACGGATATGCATGTCGTCACGGCGACCTCTGCTCTCAAGGAGGGATGTCATGTCTTCATCGAGAAGCCGATCGCGTGTGTTCCTCAGGACGCCAAGGATATTCAGCGGATGGCTGCGAGCGGGGACGATAAGGTCATGGTGGGGTATTGTCTGCGCTTCCACCCTGCGATCGTGGCGATGAAGCGCTGGTTGGAGGAAGGCAAGATTGGTCGCCTTCATTCGATGAG
>JBDRLR010000093.1:0-4911 GCA_043812855.1 Nanobdellota archaeon
TGAACATCCTGTTGCTCGCCTTAGCCTGCAGAATCTTGTGGATGAGGTCCTCGTCCAAGGTGATGCTCATTTTATGCTTCACGGTGGGATGAAATACTACTCATATATAAATCCTACGATTTTGTTGTTACTTACTGGTGGTGTTTTTTGAATTTGTTGATATTCATATATTATCAATATAGAAATTATTATTGAATCACGTTAAAAAGCGCAACCACAACCCCAAGAACTCATGTACTACCTCGCACATCTGGTTCCCCCACCCGAGCTTGTCGAGCGTGACGTGCAGACCTCATCAGAATGGAAGGGCTCTGTCCTAAGTCTCAAGAAACCCCTCATTTCGTGATGCTGCGGAACATCTGCCCTCCCTTGCGGTCCGGGAGAACTTTCATTGTGCTCACAGATGTGGCGGCGGCTTACTTTCTACTTACCCGAATGGAAGAAAAGAAATAAAATGAATTCACCACAGACGCTCGTACGTCACCGTATCGTGCCTGACGTCGTAGGGGCGAAACCCCATCTTCTCAAGGTGCGCGGTCGCCGCATCATTGCATCTTGACGTCTTGACCGTCCAACGCGCATACGTTGTGGAATCACGGACCGCTTCGAACAGCGAAGTCGCGATCCCCTGCCTGCGCAGCGTCACGGCCCCAAGCCACACGTACAAGCCACGATCCTGCTCATACCAGACAAGGATGCCTTGCAGACTTTCACCATCAGTTGCGAGCACGACACCGTACGTCCTGCCATCCAGCCGACCACGAACCTCTCGCTCAGTCAAGTCTGCCTTCTGGGGAATGCTCGACCTGATCAAGTCAAGTCGCCCAATGACGTCATCGATCGTACCCTCAACGATTCGCATCGTAGAGCCTCCTGCCCAGCTCCTCCAGGCCAGCGTACGACGGAACGGCAATCCTGCACTCCCCAAAGGACCAGGGCCGCGGCCATCCATCGGGCTTGGAGACATTCTTGACACGCACCGCGATGTCCGAGAGGAATCCGCCAAGATCCAACCTTCCCCGCGGCCTGGCAAGAACGAAAGGCGCATGGCTTCTCTCCATCTCGACCGGCAAGTACGTCCTGAGCATCTCCTCCAAGATACTTCGACGGTCACGCACATCCCGTACGGCAGCGAACCCATCCTGCGAGAGGTGCAGATGGTGCGCACGCTCCTGCGCCTGCGGCGAAGGAGGAAGCACATCCGCCTGATTTGCGAGACTTGCCGGAACGACGGCGTAGCCGACCTTCTCGTCAACAAGGCCGTAGAGCTTGCTGAAGGTGCGCAGGACAATCAGATTCGAATCCTGCTGGACACGAGGCACCAAACTAGCCTGACCGCTGAACTCGATGTACGCCTCATCGACAATCACCAATTGACCGCTACCCGCCGCGCCGTGAACCAACGCACCCACAAACACGTCGTGCACCCCTGAAGGATTGGCCGGATTCGACACGACGACCGCATCCACCCCCCCAGGAAGCGGCTCGAACCGGTTGCCCGACCAACGCACACGGTTGGGCACGAAGGCATCGTATCCGTCAAACTCAGTCACCTCCATCCCGATGGCCACATCACTGGGCGACTTGCCCGCACGGTAAGCGATGGCAGGCATCAAGGCACGAAGCACCTCAAGACTCCCTCTGCCAAGCACGATCTGCGCAGGGTCCACGCCATGCCAGCACGCGATGTGCTCCGTCAGCGAACCGTCGATACCACCCTCAAAGGGCCGCAGAGCGTAATTGGTCTCGATCGTCTCCAGATCCAAAAAGGGAGCGCTTTTGATAACGCGCCCTCCGGACAGTATCCGCGCGCCACCGATCAGTCATCGCAGCATCCAATGTATCACCATGTTTGTTTTGCATTTCATTCCTCCGACTCTTCGAGTCAATCCCAAACACTCCAACGAGAATCCACATCGGTTTCTTCCGATCAAGACACGGCACGTTTAGCGGACCGGCGAGACGCGGAGTTATGACGATGCGCGCTCAGCTATAGAAGGAACTAAAGCAGAGCGAGGCACGCTTCCACTTCAGTGCAAAAGTCATGCCCGTCAGAAAACCGAGGTCATATAAAAAATCGATGCCTACAGGCAAACAAAATCACGCATCTTGATCCGTGATCACATCAGTGCGTATCCTCAAAGAACTCGTCCCAGTCTTCCCAGTCCTCAAGACCATAAGGCTGATGCCTCAAACGATCCTGCTCCATCCTATACCTCACCAATATCGCCGGATGCATGATTACCTCTCAACCCCCTGAATCAGGAATGATTCCGAAATATATATGCTTTATTCAATGCAGCATATACTTCTATTCTTAATGCCGCGCTCTCCCCGCATAGACACCTCAAAGACATCATTGTGCGTGTGACGGCGGCAGACACCCGCTATCCAATCAATAGTGCTCTTCATCAGGGAGGACCACTTGCGTTATGTCCTCAGACGTATCCTTCGAGCGGACCTTACCGATGGGATGCATGCGCTTCTCGAAGATGGAGAACCGATGCCGCAAGTAGTACTCAGTGATGATGGTGAGCGAGTACAGAAAGATGCCGACACCAGCAAAGGCGAAGAAGACCGTGAAGAGCTTGGAGAGCGTGTGCGACGGAACCAGGTCTCCGTAGCCCACCGTCGTGAGCGTCATGGTCGTGAAGTAGAGGCTGTCCACGAGAGTCCACTTCTCAAGATAGACATACATACCCGTGCCGAATCCAGTCAGGAGCACCGCCACGCTGACCGCCGCGATAAGCTTGTTCTGGAGCTTAGGATGCATAGTGCTTCTTGATGTATCTCCTATAAAAAGATACTCATTCCGGCGGCTCTTTAGCAAATGGAAGGTCGCCAGCATCAGGCGAGTCAAATTATCTAGAGATGTTGGGGAGCGCTAGGGGGTAGCCCCATACGGGGAGGCGCGACGAATGCATTGGTTGTTGCTTCTCGACGAGCAGCTGGCGACCTCGCGAAGCGATTTGCTAAAGAGCCCATTCCGGCAGGTAAGTAGAAAGTACTTGCTACCGGCACTCTGCGAGTGCCTTATGTCGCTCGCATCTCGCGACATCCGCTCGTCCGCCGCGCCACGTTCGCACATACTTGAGTCCGATTTGCCGACATTCCCCGTAAGGGACTTCCCCCTTGTCGGCTCTCTGACACGTATTCATCGTGCTCACAGAGGTGGCTGCGGCTTACTTTCTACTTACCTCATTCCGGGTCAGAAGGCTGACCCTTGCCGAAAAGCAGGCCAAGAACCCGCAGGATGAATTCGAGGCCCATCACGAAGAACAAGTAGTACACCAATATCTTCCAGTACGCAGGAATCTGCTTGATCAACTCCATCGATGACGCAAGAGAAAAATAGGATATGTCGACCAGAAACACGCCAAGCAACGCGAAGGGCAACATCTTAGCCAGATCCCTTGAGAGGTCCTCACTGTAATACGCGGTGATCCTGACCGCGGAGACAAGGGCCATGGCGAGGAGAAGGACGCTCTGGATCGACTGATTCCTCGCCAAGAAGGCAAGCAGGAGCGTTATGACGAAGAACCAGAAGAACACCAAGATAGGAAAGAAGAGCAAGTATTCGAGAAAATACCATAACAGACCAAGGAAACTACCCACCGCAGTGCCCTCAGCCGTGCGATCCTGAAAGAACTGAAGGCGAAAGATGTCTTTTCTCGCCACGAAGCGATAGAACTTGAAGACGAAGACCGCATAGACGACCATGCCAGCGACGAACAAGGACAACGGCCGCATGACCTCCCACGCCTCAGCCACGCTGAAGTTGTGCACCACACCCACAAGGGCTGCAGACATGTTCGCGACGGGCTCAACCATAGATAATGTGCCAAACAACTTGTATATTAATGTTGCTGCGCACACGAGCAACGCGACAACGCTCAGGACGAACCCGATACACCGCACGCATCCAGACCCACATGGTTAAGTCACATCAATTGAGCTCATCTGGTGGAAGAGTACTGCCTTGGAGAGAGATCCCGAACATGCGATACGCATAGCGTATAAGGCGCATGCGAGGTCTTCTCCCGCGACCACAAGGGAGCGGTAAGCCTCCGCAGCACTCTTCCCGACTCAACCCGTGTGACTTAACCTGCCCACCGGCAAATTTATAAGGAATCCTGCCGCAAATCCCGCATGACACAACCCCGCTCGCTCACCACCACCATCCTGGCGCGGCTGCTGGGGCTGCTCGTGTTCCTAGCAGTCCTTTGGATCGTCAACACCACCGCGTCGATATGGCACGACGACATCGCGCAGCAGACCATCCGATTCCTCAACGAGAACGCCCTGCTCATCATCGTCATGGGCGCCATCTTCCTGATCGCGGACATCTTCGACGCCCTGCGATTCCCCCTGAATATCCCTGCACCCATCATAAGCGCAGCAGGAGCGCTGCTTGCCGTCACCGTCATCCTCAACCTCCTGGAAACCCTGGACAGCGCCATCGGAACCAGCATCGGCGAGAACGCAGGAGCCGCACGACCCCAGATCTACGTAGGCATATTCCTCATCGTCCTGGTCGCAGGATACCTGACCATCATCAGCCGAGCCGTCCGCACCAACAAACAACCCGAACAAGAGAAGCCCCCCACCTGGCAAGACGTCGGCACCGAGTGGCGAGGACTCATCAGAGACACCCTGCGCAAAGCAAGGACAAGGATCAAAGGGAAGCCGAAGAAGACAAGCAACACATAAAAACCACCCGCATCTTCGACACGGATGCACTGGCGCTACGAACTCCCTCCTCCAGACCCGAAAACCGCCGAAACCAACGGCACGAGCCTGACCGGAGTCAAAGCAACCCTATCTCAAGAACTCCAGGCAGCCATCAGAACAGAGCGAGCCGTAGACCTCAATTCAATACCAAAGCACCCAACAGAATCCATTGACGCAGGC
>JBDRLR010000094.1:0-3886 GCA_043812855.1 Nanobdellota archaeon
GGAGTCCAGGATACAATCACCAAAGCGCAGCAAAAAGGAATTCCTGTGCACATCCACACATACACCATCCAATAGAACCCTGCACCCTTACTCTGCGCCTCACTTGGCTTGAAGCTTCGGATCGAGAGGCTGCGCAGGCACCTGCGGCTGAGAAGGAGCCAGGGTTGCCTGACCAGCAGATGGTTCCTTGGGAGGAATGGCAGGAGGTGACACCTGTGCCGGCTGCGCACTTTTGACGCCCAGATGTGCGTCCACCACATCAGGCAGCCACCCCGTCCTGAGCAATCGTTCGCGGATCTGATCATCAGAGAACCCCGAACCACGCGTAGCCTCAATATACTGGCCGAGCTCATCGAGACCCTCAGCGGCAGTCTGATTGTGATGGAACTTGCCGAACGCGATGAGACCCAAGATCAAGGCGACCAGCATGCCGATGGTCAACCAATGCACAAAGCCAATATACTGCACCGACTCGACCTCAGACAACTCAGTGTCCTGAACGCCGACGCCATCAGACAGGCCGGACACCTGCGGGTCGGGCTGGCTCTCAGAACCTAGGACACCGATGCCATCGTCAGAGAACTCCAGGATCTGCCCATCATCACCAGCACCATCCTCTGCTGAGGACGACGAATTCGATGACGAGTTCGTCTGATTGCGACGGAAGAACAGACCACCGCCACCACCACCGCCCCCTCCGCCACCACCACCGCCACCTCCACTAGAAGGGACTGTGCAGACCTGCGATTCAGACGGCTTCTCCGAGAGATTGTCACATGCATTCACATCAGTGCATGTCCGAGTCTGAATGCCTGTGCACGCACTCCACTCCGTGCAGGACCAGACCGGGATGCAAGGGGAAAGAGGGCCAGGGATGTCCTTGTTGAGTTTGAGAACTACCCAATCTAAAGCAGAAGTACTGGAAGCATAAAGGGGACTGGCGCCTGCGACAAAGACGGAGTCGGCAGAGACCGCCATGTCATGCAGATTATCGTACCACCAGCCAAGATAATTGCTCCATTCATACGACCAGACAAGAGCACCATCATGGTCCAGCTTCTTGACCACCCAATCATTCCCTGACGAAGTAGTCACTACATCATAGACCACACCACCAACATAGATCCCCGTAGCATCGACCCCAATGAATCTCGCTTCATCCTTCCTGTCATCGCTGTAATTGCTGTTGGAGTAGTTGTACGACCACACCAGAGAACCATCAAGAGCGATCTTCTGAACAACCCAGTCGAACCCTGAAGCATCATGTGAGACGTCATGACCAAAGCCCGCGACATACATACCATCGGAGCCAAGCTTGAGATCGCTGAGCACATCATCATAGGCGCCCAGGCTCGACCAGTTGTATGACCACAGAAGTTCGCCATCGAAGCTCAACTTCTGGACAACCCAGTCCAATGCAGAATCACCCGAAGTCACATTCATGGCGACCCACCCAACATACACGCCATCAGGACCAATCACCATGCGGCGGCTGGAGTTCGCATCGAAATTCGAATATGACCAGAGCAACGCACCGGTGACCGCGTCCAACTTCTGGACGAAACGATCTTTCGCCACGAACACCGCACCTGATCCGACCGCAATGGCGCCAAAATGCTGCACACTCAGATAATCAAACGATTGATTATATGAATAGTTGTACGTCCAAAGAAGAGGACCATCAGAATCCAACTTCTGAACGGTCAAATGCTCATAGACATCATATCCATCGCGCGCCCACCCCAGAACATAGAGTGAATCACTATCAGCAGCCAATTCAATAGGCTGCTCCCTGACCTGCCCATCAGCCACACCTGGCATGAAAAAAGACCAAAGAGGCACACCAGTCAATGGGTCCAACTTCTCGATGACACCATCATACCCTGAACCAACGTACTTCAGATCAAAATCAGTCATCGCAATGTAGATACCGTCTGAAGCTGCGACGATGTCGTCAACTTCATCCCCAGGAGCAAACTCAACATCAGTCGACCAATTATATGACCATCCCAAGGACCCATCAGGCCAAAGCTTCTGGACGACAACATCATATCCTGAGTCCAATTCAGCCACATCCGTCCCGATTCCAGCAGCATATATGCCGTCAGACCCTATACTCAAATGCTTCACCCAATCATCTCTATTGACTTGAGAGGACCAATTGTACGTCCAATTGAGCATCGCATCGCGAGGGACGCACGCCCGCCACTCAATGGGCTTCTCCATGCCACAGGCATTCGCGTTCGTGCAGGTTCGCGACTGATTGCCCGCATTGCAGACCGTCCATGGAGTGCAGGACCATGGTTCGCAGGGCGGTGGTGGCAGCTCAGGAAGTTCCGCATTCCCATCCAGCCTCTGCACGACCCAGTCGAAGTTCGTGGAACCAGGCACACCCGTCGGCACCTCCCGTCCACCACCCGCGACATAAACACCATCTTCGCCAAACACTATATCACTCACGTAGTCCTGCGCAGAGCCCGCGCTCGACCAATTATACGACCACACGAGATCACCGTCAAAGTCGAGCGCCTGGACAATCCAATCCTGCGAAGAGGAAGAACCCGCAAGGTTCGTGCCTGCGCCGATAATCGTCACGCCATCATCACCAACAACCACATCAATACCTAAGTCTAAGAATGAGCTATTGCTTCCCCAGGAATACATCCATATACGCGAACCATCAAACCCCATCTTCTGAACGACGACGTCCCCTGCAGACGTAGGACTCACCAGATTATTACCCCTACCTATCAAATACACCGCATCAGAACCAAGAGCAATCGTACTGCCGAAATCAGCAGAAGGACCTGCGCTCGACCAATTATACGACCAGATCAAAGAACCATCGAACGCGATCTTCTGCAGCACCCAGTCACGACCCGAAGAGGGATCCGCCATCTGGAATCCTCGACCGAACACGTAAATGCCATCACTGGCCACAACCAAATCATACACTTCATCATCCGTCGTCCCTGCGCTCGACCAGTTGTACGACCACGCCAGCGAACCATCCATATCTATGCGCTGCACAAGCCAATCCGCGCCAGAGCTCGGCAAGGCCATATTCACAGCCGTGCCCCCTATGTAGACCGCATCTTCGCCAACACCAAGAACCAGACCAGACTCATCAGATGTGCCTTCATTCGACCAGTTGTACGACCACACCAACGCACCGTCAAAGCCGATCTTCTGCAACACCACATCATCGCCGGACGCCGCATCCACGACATTCATCCCCTTCCCTGCCGCGTAGACCGCGTCAGGACCTGACGCCAAGGCAAAGATCGAGTCTCCTCCCGCAAGATCGCTCGACCAATTGTAGGACCAAACCACCGCACCATCCACGTCGACCTTCTGCACGAGCCAATCCTCAGCGGATGCGGCATGCGCCAGGTCGTACATCACCCCACTCATATACACACCATCGGCCACGACCAACCCATCGAACCAGCTGTCACCAGGATAATCGGACAAATCATACTCCCATTGCAATGCACCATCATGATCAAGAGCCTGCGCGACGGCGTACGAACCCGAATATCCCACAACATAGACACTGTCCACACTCAGTGCGATCCGCTCCAAATAATCACCCACCAAACCCGCGCTCGACCAATTATACGTCCAGTTGAGGATGGACGGCTCGACAGGCGCAATGCATACGCCGTCGGGCTGACACAGATCCCCTGCGGGACACCCGCAATACTCGCAGGTCGCGCTCAGATTATCCCATGCCCTCGGATCGGTGCCCGCAGAGCACCCGAGCGGACAGCTGCCGCACTGCGCACTCCACGAGCCGGCCACGCACTTCGCCGACGGCGTTCCAGGATACAGGCACACACGTTGCGTGACGTTCGTGCAGACATCTCCGGACGCAGAACAATAG
>JBDRLR010000095.1:0-2531 GCA_043812855.1 Nanobdellota archaeon
CGCGCTCGTGTCCTCACCTATCCTTTTTGGAAAGAGGACTGCCACGGCAACGACAATGATCGCGATGAGCATCCAGCGACGCATAATTATCCTAAGAATGTCACCCATATAAATGTTGCGCCAACGACGACCGCAGTGAACGTCTCGCCAAGAGCTTCAACAGGCTCCCCATAGCGATTGTCCTACCGTCGAACGCCGAGACGACGATGCTAGGGGCACAATCCTTCACTGACCAAATGTCCCCGACGCCAATGCCGGACCCATCACGCCAGAAAACATGGCCACCAAGAAAAACACATACAACAAGCCCAGCACCGAGAAGACCGCGCCGATGATGATGCCCGCAAGGGCCAATCCACGACCATCCTCGCCCGACTTCTTGATCTGATTGTAGGCAATAATACTGATGATCAACCCCGCAAAGGCGAAGACGAAAGAAAGGATGAACCCCACGATGGCCAAGGTATTCGTCTTGACACCCTGCGATGACTGAGGCTGCACTGGTTGAGATGGTTGCGAAGCTTCCATAGCACCCCTCGAAACGGCAGGATTTATGAATATTTCGGAAACCAAAAACAATAAGAAGGCGAAAGGTCCTGGATCTGCCATGAACATCATGACATGGGCCGAAGAGAAAATGAAGAAGATGCACTGGTACGACATGAGCATGACCAAGCTCTGCCTGGTCGCGCTCGGACTGTGGCTCGCCACCCTGTGGCCATGGTTCACCACGGTGAACCCCTGGATCTACTTCTGCATCTGGGTGGGCCTTGCAGTCATCGTCATCGCACGCATGCTGCGATGAACGAACGACAGAAGTGAACACACCATGGCATCTAGCAAAGCAAACACCGCATTGGCTCTTGGCATCGCAGGAATCATCCCAATCATAGGACCCATCCTCGCCATCATCGCGATCGTGCTCGGCTCACAAAGCATGAAAGCACCCGAAGACAAGAACATCGGAACCGCAGCGCTTGTCGTCGGCATCGTGACGCTCGTCCTGACCATCCCCATCACCCTGGCGGCCATCGGCGCAATCGCCTACTTCGGCGTGCTGTCACCCCAGCACTTGACCCCCGGACCAGTCATCATCGCCATCGAACCCTCAACCGGCGAAGCGGACGAACTCCTGGTGACCATAGACGGCCCGACCAACAGGATCTGCACCATCTGGGCAGGCGTCGAGACCCCTGATGGCACCATCACACATTCAATAGACCCGCGAACAGATCCCGGAGCAATCCAACTCTCCGATGGACGTCAGATCGCACACATCGAGCTCGAACCGGGAGAACTCTCCAACGCAAGATCAGCAATCATATCCCTCACAGGAGGAACTGAATGCATGATCAGATTCGATGAAATGACCATAGATCTGCATTAGAAGACCATCATAACCCTTAAGCCAGCCAGCAGACACAGCATCAGCCTCAGGGCAGGAATCATCACACTCCTCGCCATCGACACCTTCAACACAGCAGACTGCGCGCCCAAACAAGCAGGCGACGCGGTCCACGGAAGCTTCGAGACGCGCTACCGACTCCAAGGCGAGACGCAGGAACGGACAGGGACGAATCTGGCTTCCCGTCGAGTGAATGGAAAACTATTAATACCGAAATAAGCCAGGAAGAGGCATGAGACCGCAACTGTCCGTCATCCTCATCAGCATTCTCATCACCACGGCAATCGCCGCAGCCACCCCCGGGGACGTCCTGGTCACGAGCAGCGCGTCCGCGGCAGGCGACCACTTCGGCACGTCGCTGTGCGGTCGCACCACAACCTGGACCGTCGGAAGCCCTGCCGCAGGCGGACTGCACGGCGCAGGCAAGACACAGACCATCAACGCCGCCACCGGACTCGCAACAAACCCAACCAAAACAGGGCAGACCCTAGACGACTCCTTCGGCTACAGCGTCGACTGCCAGAACGACAACTTCCTCGTCGGCGCATACTGGTGGAACGACCCGAGCAACATCCGCACCGGACACGCATACCTCTTCGGACCCACCGGAACCCTCATCAAGACCCTCGACGACCCTGACCCCAACAACAACGACCACTTCGGGAGAAGCGTCGCCTTCTCCAACACCCGCATCATCGTCGGCGAGCCAGGATACCACTACACCAAGAAAGTCAAAGGAACCACCGTCGACGTCGAGATCGGCAAGATCCACATCTATGACCTTTCAGGCAACGCGCAACTTGAAATGCAGAACCCCAACCTGGACGGCCTGGCATTCGGCGAATGGGCGACGGCCCACGGCGACCGCGCGCTCGTCAGCACCCTAGACACCATCAGCGGCGTCGACCGCGCAGGAAGCGTCCTGCTCATCGACACGACGAACGGCGCAGTCCTGCACACCTTCCTCCCCCCCACACCGACCTACACCGGATTCTTCGGCGCAGGCCTGACCATGGACGATCGAAACATCGTCATCGGAGAACTCAACGGCATCAGCGGCGGAACCGCCGGCGGCGCAGCATACCTCTACGACGCCACCACCTACGCACTCATCACCACCATCCCC
>JBDRLR010000096.1:0-15398 GCA_043812855.1 Nanobdellota archaeon
GCCCTTGCCGGCGCCACCGATGGAAGATTGATCCACGGATCCATCCACCCCGAAGCGACCCGCAGAAGGTAGTGACCTGCAGGATATCTGTCTGATGGCTTTATGAAGACGATAGTGCCCACCTTGCGCATAAGAGCCTTACGCTCAGGACCCATCCGCGCGAACGCGTACCTCAACCCTAGCTGCGCCAGAGCCCCGCGCATCTCAGCAAGAGTATACCCCTTCGTTCCCGCGTTCTTGACGTTGAACCGCCGCAACGCATCGACATATCTTATGCGCGCAGCGGCAGCCACACACGCGACGCCACACCCCATGACATGCTCCTGAGCGACACAACGCATGAAACCACAACAGCCCCGAAGCATAAAAATGCGTCGCTTCACACCCATAACCGCGACATCGAGACAGGGGAAGAGCGGACGGCAAACACAGCTATATGTCATCATGGTTCAAGAATTGCACGCGATCGATATACCTGCGCAAGAAGTCAACCAGCGCCGCACGCGAACCTTGCAGACTCTCGCCGAGATCCACTTCGACTCTCCTCCTCGCACTCGTCGCGACGACCCTGTCAATCCACCAGAAATAATCATATTCCACCCTGGCTTCGACGATATGCCATGTTCCCCTATCATGAAGGCCCTTTTGGGATCCACGAATCTCTCTCGTCGGGGCGAATGTGTACATGTCCGCGTGCTCGGCACAGACTCTCGAGGGAAGCCACAAATCACCTTCGCTCCTGCGGAACTGCAGCGAGTTGCTGTACTGGCGAACCTCGATGACATCCGCAGCGACAAGGGACACCCTCTCCTCAAGAGCGATCATGCCAAACACGAACAGAAGATAGAATAAAAGCATTACGCCACAGACAACCTCGGGACACCCCCCACACCCAACAATGTTTATAAATCACGCCTTCTGTCGTCCATCATGCCCTACCGCGTCTGCATATCACACGACATCGACCACCTGAGCCTGCACGACCATCATCGGGACCTGAGCATCCCCAAATTCATCGCGGTCGGCATGGTCGAGACGCTCAAAGGACGACGCAACCTATGGAGCCAGGCGAAAGTGAAGGCGACACCCATCAAGATGTGGTGGAACGACACCTGGAACTGCATCGAGGAACTGCTCGAGCTCGAAAAGAAGCACAAGATGCCCTCGACCTACTTCTTCGTCATGCGAAGCGGCAAAGGCGTCAACTACAACGAAGCACGCCTGCACGAGGCGATCGGCTTCGTGAAGAAACACAGACAGGACCTCGGCGTCCACGGACAAGCCTTCGATGACCTCGAGCGCATGCGCGAAGAGGTCGAGCGATTCAAGACACTCACCGGACAGAAAGAGACAGGCATACGCATGCATTACCTGCGAAACAACGCGACAACATATGACCATCTCAAGTCTCTGCGCTATAAATTCGACTCGACTGAATTCTCGAAGACGCTCAAGCAACCCTACCGCATGAAGAACGGTCTGCTCGAGATCCCGCTGCACATCATGGACACCTACCTGTTCAGCCCATTCTACTCCAACATGACCATAACTGAAGCGCAAGAGCACACCCTGAGCCTCTTCGCCGACGCCAAGAAAGGCAACAAGCTCGTCAACATCATGTTCCACCAACGAAGCCTCTCCACCGACCTGCCACGCTCACGCGCATGGATCCAGTGGCTCTACCGCCACATCGCCACCGACGAGGACTGCACGACCATCCGACTCTCGGACGTGAAACCATGAAGACCGCGAAGAAGACACTCAGCCAGGCCCGAGAGGACCTGCTCGCCGCGGAGCGATTCTCGAACTGCACGCTCTTCCACACCCACGCGTGGCTCGACATCATGGCACGCACCAGCGGAAAAGCAATCGACATCTACACGTTCAACGACAGGAAGAAGCCTGTCGGCATCTCATGGCTCGTGCCCCTCAAGGCAGGCATCAGCATGTCCCCCATCTTCGACACCGAGACTGCGTACGGAGGCGTCGTCGGAGACGACGTGCCAATGCTTCTTCGGGCACTCAAGGACCAGACATCATTCATCGTCGTTCAGAACACGACCGCGGAGGTCCCAGGATTCATCCAAGACGACAAGTGCACTGTCATCACTGCACTCGACGCTCCCGATGCAGACACCCACCTCAAGCGGATGCGAAAAGGCCACCGGTACAACATCGGCAAGAGCCTGGCGAATCCTGAACTTGAGGTGGGAGAACACTATGATGACCACGCCATCGCCGAATATCAAGAGCTGCTGCGCAGGACGCACAGACGCATCGGCATCCCTGACCCACCGATGGACCTGTACAAAGAAGTCATCCTGCGATACTGCAAGAAGGGACAAGGCATGTTCCTTGTGTGCCGCCACCAAGACAAGCCAGTGGCGGGCATCGTGACGCTCACGTACAAAGACACCATGTACTTCTGGACCGGGGCGTCAGACGAGACCGCCCAGCATCTCTACGCCAACGACCTGCTGCAATGGCACGCGATCCAATGGGCATACCGCAAGAAGCTGCGCGCCTACGATATGCTCGGCGCGGATATCGAAGGCGTGCGGAAGTTCAAGATGGGGTTCGGCGGCGAACTCGTCACGTACCGCCGCATCTACTCAGACCGCAAGACGCACCTGCTCGCCAAGGCATACCGCGCATGCGGCGGCATCCTGCAGAAGGCCGCGCGGGTGATCCGATGAAGAGAAAGATACGCGTCTGTCTCGTCGCCCACAACCTCGACGACTTCGTCGACAACGACCTGAACATCCTGCGCGCCCATTTCGAGGTGCGTACCGTGGCCAACCATTCGTCCCGGGCGAACTCAGTCGTGCAGATGGTCAAGACCATCTACTGGAGCGATGTGTGCGTCATCTGGTTCGCGGCGACATACGCCGCCATCGCAACCGCAATCAGCAAGGCGCTGCGCAAGAAGTCGATAATCATCGTCGGAGGATACGACATCGTGAAGATGCCTGAGATCAAGTACGGGATGCTCACCAGCGGCAAGACCGCGATCTATCCGCGCATCGCACTGAACCTCGCCGACCGCATCCTCCCATTCTCGGAAGCATCACGACGAGACGTCCTCAAGCACTTCGGACACGCCTCCAAGACAGAGACTCTGTATCTGCATGTCCCCGCCGAACGATACTCGCTTGGAACCAAGAAAGAACCCATCGTCATCACCATAGGCTATGTCAAGCAGGACAATCTCACACGGAAGGGCCTCGGGACATTCGTGCGCACCGCGAAGCTGCTGCCGAACACCACATTCTACCTCATCGGCAAACAGACCGACAACACCATCGAATATCTGCGACGGATCGCGACACCCAACGTCATCTTCACCGGATTCATCAGCTTCGACACGATGCTCGCACTCATGCGACGCGCAAAAGTGTACTGCCAACTCTCAGCCCACGAAGGCTTCGGCCTGTCCGTAGCAGAAGCGATGCTGTGCGGATGCGTACCCGTCGTGACGGACCGCGGATCGCTTCCAGAAGTGTCGGGACCTGACGCGATCGTCGTGCCCTACAACAACCCAAAGAAGACCGCCGCAGCGATTCGAAAGGCGCTGGCCAGCGACGAGACCGCGGGACGACGATCACGAGACTACATCATCAGCGAGTTCCCAAGGGAGAAGAGAGAACGCAGGCTCGTGGAACTCGTGACGCAGATGGCTCACACGCGCTCACGCCAGTAATCAAGGAGGTCCCTGAGCGTCGTCTCGAACGGAATCGTCGGAGCCCAACCTGTCGCCTTCTGGAACTTCGAGCAGTCCCCATGCAGGATATTGACGTCGCTGGGACGCATCCGGGCAGGATCCGCCTCCAAGGAAATCTTGACCTTCGCCATCTTGATAAGGATACCCAGCACATCCTTTATGGCGTAGGTGCCCTTGTCGCCCGAACAGATATTGTACACCTCGCCAGGCTGACCCTTCTCGACCGCCAGGCGGTACGCGACGACCATGTCACGCACATCGGTGAAATCACGCTTCGCTTCCAGATTCCCATGCCGCAGAATGGGTGGCTGCTTGCCCTTCTCGATCCGCGCGATCTGCTGCGCGAAAGTGCTCGTCACGAAGACGTCACCCCTACGAGGCCCCTCATGATTGAATGCACGCGTGACGACACAGCGGATCTTGAAGGCATGGAAGTAGTACCTTGAGATGAGATCCTGACCTACCTTGCTGACACCATACGGGCTCAACGGCCGTAGCGGATTGTCTTCCGTTATCGGCACCTCATCCGGATGAACGAGACCATACTCCTCAGAACTTCCCGCAATCTGGACGATCGGATCATAACCTGGGAGACGCCTGATTGCCTCCATCAGATTGATATTGCCTAAAATATTTGTAGTCGTCGTCTCCTGAGGAGCATTGAAACTGGCGTGCACAAACGACTGCGCTGCAAGGTGGAAGATGACGTCTGGCTTAAGGTCACCCAGCAATGTCTGCACCGAAGACATATCCCTCAGATCAGCCTCAATCAGTTGCAGCTGATCGCGGATGTGATCAATGTTCTCAGTCTTGCTACGCCAACGCACCGTACCAGCGACCCGGTATCCTTTGGCGAGCAGGTGCTCAGCCAAGTGACTCCCCGCAAAACCCGTGATGCCCGTGATAAGCGCGACCTTCCCCTTCCCAGTCAATGCCAAATCCGAAACCATCCCCTATAGTGAACCACGACGATTTATATACTTAACTGGCTGAGCGCAGAATAACGTTTAAAACCAGACACGCTTCCTCGCATCAAAGGATGGAAACCCACACATCAAGACCCAAACCGCGTACCGTCGCAGTCAGCGGAGGATTCGACCCGTTGCACGTCGGACACGTCCGACTCTTCAACGAAGCGCGCAAGCTGGGCGACGAGCTCGTCGTCATCCTCAACAACGACCACTGGCTGACCGCCAAGAAAGGATACGTGTTCATGAAGCAAGACGAGCGCAAAGAGATCATCGAGGCACTTGCCAGCGTCAGCAGAGTCGTCATCACCGACCATCCCGCACAGCCGGACGATATGTCTGTGTGCGCCATACTGGAGACGCTTCGACCAGACATCTTCGCCAACGGAGGCGACCGCAAGATTGACAACACACCCGAAGAGGAGCTCTGCAAGAAGATCGGAATCAAGACAGTCTACAACATCGGCGTCGGCGGAAAAGTGCAAAGCTCGAGCGACCTTGTCCGCAACGCCAAAGAAGCCAAAGGCACCCACAAACACATTTAAATAGCGCGGTCCAGTTCAGAGCCCCATGGGCAGAGACCTAAGAACCATATTCTGGCAGACAGGAATCAGCTATCTGTTCACCATCCTGGGCATCACCGTCGCGCCCCTGCTTCCCTTCGTGCTGACCAGGTATTTGTCAGTACAGGAGTACGGCATCTACTCCCTCTTCCAAGTCACCGTCCAGCTCGGCATCGTCCTGCTTGAGCTGGCACTGGGACAATACATCATCGCCAAGCTCTCAGCGCTGAGCGGAAAGGAACGAAGCAAGCGCTTCCTGTCCGTGCTCGCAGCCAACGCAGGCATCATCATCATACTGCTTCTCATCGCATCCATAA
Source organism: Nanobdellota archaeon (assembly GCA_043812855.1). Taxonomy (GTDB): domain Archaea; phylum Nanobdellota; class Nanobdellia; order Woesearchaeales; family JAHJEM01; genus JBDRLR01. The sequence continues at coordinate 5,570 of JBDRLR010000096.1, forward strand.
GACCAATCAGGGAAGGATTCCTTTCTCTCAACAAGATCCAAGAACACACCTTGGCCTACATCCTGGTGCTCGTCATCATCTTCGTAGGAGTCATGGTCAAGCTCCTGCAGGCATACCTCATCTCCAACAAACAGATAACGCTAAACGCTTCTTTGGAGTTCCTCAAGAACAATCTCCACGTCATCGGCATCGCCGCGACCGCGCTCATACTCGGCTGGATCAGCCTGACCGGAGTCTTCAGCATCTGGCTCGGCGGACTCACCATCGTGATGCTCCTGGCAGGAATAGGATATCTACGCAACCACGAGCCGTCCGCAGGGGCACAACGAATCATCTACGCACGCGACGCACTGCTCTTCTCCGCACCATTGATGATCGGCATCTTCGGCACATGGGTCATCTCCGCAAGCGACAGGTACCTCATCAACTGGTACCTCAACGCGGAAGCCGTGGCCTACTACTCGCTGCCGTACAGCATCTGCGGCATCATCCTCGCGATCGGAAGCACCGTCGCACACGTCCTCTTCCCATATGTGGCCCAGGCCAAGAACGACCCCAACACGCAATCATACTACCTGAACGCAGCCATGAAGTACGGCGCCATGCTCATCGTGCCGGCAAGCATCGGATTCGTCGCCATGGGAACCGCCATCATCACCCTCATCGCCAGCCCAAGATACCTGACCAGCGTGAACATCATCCCCGTGCTTGCCACATTCCCCCTCCTGGCATTCATCGCATTCATCATCTACCAGAACAACATCGTCGACAACAGGAACAAGGAGATCGGCATCATCTATTTCCTGGCAGCGGCACTCAATGTCGGCCTCAACATCGCACTCATCCCGCTCATCGGCGTCATCGGAGCGGCATACTCCACCGTCGCAACCTACCTGTTCAGCATCCTCGCCGTGCAGATCTGGTGCAGAAAACCACTGAGGGTGGAGCTTGGATTCGTCAAGCCGTTCAACATCCTGTTCGCAGGAGCCATCATGGGCATCGTCGTCTACCTGCTCGACCCAAAGGTCGTCTTGACCAAGATCGCGACAATCACCGCGGGCGGCGCCATATACATCAGCCTTCTGATCGTGACCAAAACGTTCAACAAAGAAGAGATCTCTCTCGTCAGATCAGTCCTGAGAAGGATCACACACCGCTAGACTCAATTCGGATTCATGTTCGCGAGGCGAAGGACCAGCTCCTTTGTCATCCTGACGAACCGCCTCGGTCCTACCCTTCGCAGCCTCTGATAGGCGAGCTTAGGGATCCTCCACTTGTTGTTGAGCAGATGGTTGCGCAGGATGTCGACCTCGGCCTTGCGCTTGAGACGGATGAACTCCTCAGTGCTCATCGTCGAGAGATTCACGAGAGGCTTCTTGCTGAAGTCGCCCATCCTGCACATCTGGATCGTGAACTTCTCCTCGTCCTTGATATGCCCGTTCTGGACGCAATAATCCCATAGCTCAGTGCCAGGATTCGGCGTGGTGAAGAAGAGAGAAGGGATCAGCAGATCCGCCTTGCGACAGAACTCCACCGTCTCGCGGATGGACTCCGGAGACTCGCCACGGGTGCCGACCATGAATGAGCAGAACGGGGTGATGCCCGCCTTGCGCGTGTTCTCGATGGCCTTGAGGCCCTGCTCGACCGTGGTGACCTTACGCATGTTCTTGAGCATCTCCTGACTGCCTGACTCGATGCCATAATTGATATCGATACAACCAGCCCTCCTCATCAGACGAAGGAGCTTCGGATTGACGATGTTGACCCTACCGGTAGCGCCCCACTGGAGCTTCTTGTGAAGACCGCTCCTGATGAGAAGATGACAGAAATCCTCTGCACGCTTGACGTTCGCGACGAAGAGCTCGTCATCCCAGCGGAAATACTGGATATCGTACTTCTCATACACCCTCTTGATCTCCTCGAAGCACTTCTGCGCAGAACGATACCTCAGCTTGCGTATGGCGGCGCCATCATAGCAGAAATTGCACAGATAGGGACAGCCCCTTGACCCGCAGATATTGATGGAGCGCTCGAATGCGTAGCCCGTGATGAGATTATTGCGCAAGTACAGATCCATATCGAAGAGATCCCACTCCATGAATGGCAACTCATCGATATCGGCAAGGACCTCCCCCTTTCCGGTCGAGAAAGACTCACCATTCTCGTCACGCAGATAGAGGCCACCTATCTCCTTGAGGTCCTCTCCCTTGGCGAAGGCGTCGACAACCTTAGGAAAGGTCAGCTCACCCTCACTGATGACGACACAGTCGAACTTCGTCTTCTCCATGTACACGTGAGGAAGCGTCGTCGCCGACGCTCCGCCGGCCACGAGAAGCCTGTCCGGGAATGTCTTCTTGATGAACGCGGCCAGATCCTTCATGTACAGATAATTCGTGATCAGACCAGTCATGCCAAACACGTCAACATCAGTCAATGCCTTGATGCGCTTCCTCACCTCAGGCATATCCCACCTGTAGGCGTTGATGTCGAACATCACCACCTCGTGACCTGCCATCTTCAGATAGGCAGCAAGATAGCCAAGGCCGCTTGGCACGAACGTCGGAAGAGACTCCTCCCGCACAGGAGGATTGATAAGACAGACCTTCATACTCCACTCCTCACTTGAGCTTCTCCACCTTGATGATCTGCGCAGGACAGGAATCCTGGGCGTCCTTGTTCTCCTGATACTTCGACTGATCGACCTTCTCCGATTTCACGTTTGCCCAGCCATCCTCATCGATGAAGAAATTATCAGGGGCCAGATTCGTGCAGAGCTCGCAACTCATGCAATCCTTGCGCTCAGTTATGCAAACCTTATAGTTGGCCATCGCGTCCCATCTGACGTCGTCAACACACATTTATAAACCTTTCTAGGTAGATTTCACGCCGTGAACGACGAAATGAAGAGACTCATATCGAATCATCCTCACGGCTCTGTCCTAAATCTCACTTCGTTCGACCTGTTCCACCAAGCTCACCTGCGATTCTCAATATCGATACTGACATTCCCCGTGAGGGACAACCCCCTCGTCAGTATATTTGTGCATGATGAAAAGGTTCGCAACAGGGTGGAAAAGGACATTTAGGACAGAGCACAACCTCACCCAAACTTTTTAAATGATGGATGGTGACAAACGACGTGAACCGCACCGTCATCGTCATAGGAGGGCACAAGAAGAAATTCAAGAGCAGCCTCAAACATATCTACGACCGTCTCCACGACGCACAGCTCAAGAAACAATGGAAGGCCGCACACAAACTCCACAAACGGCTCCACGACAATCTCACCATCCTGACGCTGGACTCGGAGAGCGAGGATTTCCTGACGGCTGCACGCATCCCGTTCGTATCCCTGCGAGACACCACAGAGAGCTTCATGGACGGCGAAAAATCAAAGCTCACCTTCAAAGTTACGAGAGCCATGGGTGACGCCTGGGCGTCGAAGTTCCCCTCGCTTCGCTTCGGGGGAGTCAATCTCTGGGAAATGACCGAAAAAGACATCGCGAGATCATTTCTTCATAGCTATATCCACTTCATAACCGCCGCCAAAAGGATAATCAGTCAAGAGAAGATCACCCAGACCGCCATCCTGAACCGAACCGACGAATTCCAGGCCGTCCTGCTCTCACTGGCAAGAACCCTCAATCTGACCATTGAAGACCAGACGACTCCGCTGCAACTGACCACCAACGCCCTGAAGATTCGCGCGGTACGCATGTTCGCCAAGAGCAACTTCACGATAGCCGGATCAACCAATAGGAAACCTCGGAAGAGACACTCAGACATCCTCGTGAGCTGCGAGCAGATGCCCCCTGAGAAAGCGATCTGGTACTCCAAAGAGCTCGTGTCCCGAGGCAGGACTCTGCACGCGGTCAGCTGGCCGAGCCTGCAGCAGCCATTCATCGCAGAAGGCATAGCATTCGATCCTGTCGACAGCTACCTTGACGACGACGCAAAGCACGAAGTGGACGCATTCTCGAAGAGACTCGTCAAGGCCTACAAGAATCCGAAGACCCGGCGAAAAATGCAATCAGTCATCACCTACGACGGCGTGGACCTCAAGGATGCGTGCAGCGAAATGCTCGCATTCCTGATCTTCGGCAGATTCGTCGAGGTGACCTCGTACATCGCCTCGATCCAGAACCAGATCTCCACGCACACGCCGCAAGTCATCGTCACCATCGACGATAGGTCCCCGTACGGAAAATCGCTGCTCGCCATCGCCAGCAAACGGCGGATCCGCACCGTGCTGGTCCAGCACGGACAGCCTGCGGACCACGCGCTGTACGGGCCAACAAGAGCGACCGTATGGGCGGTCTACGGAGAACACACCCGCAAGACACTCATCGCATGCGGCGTACACCCGAGCCAAATCATCATCACCGGCCAAGGAGAGATCAGAAGCACCGTGAACTCCTCTGAGAACCTGCGCAAGTCGATGGGCATCAAGAAAGACAAGATCATCACGTTCGCAAGCCAAGCGCTGGTCGAATCGGTCAACGAACCCGTCTTCGACATCATCTTCAGCGCTATGAAATCGTTGCCGAACGCACACCTCATCTGCAAACTCCACCCTTCGGAAGAAGACTCCCTGCATCGTCGAATGAACCAGAAATACTGCGTTCGAAACGTCACGATCATCAAAGACATGGACAACAGCGCGCTGCTTCGTGCAACAGACTGCCTCGTCACATTCTATTCCACCGTATCCATCGAATCGCTGCTCATCGGAACCCCAGTCGTCTGCCTGAATCCGAGGAGAATATCCCGCAATCTCTTCCTGCCGCCAGACAACAAGACCATACACCTCGTCGAAACACAGAAAGAGTACGTCGCCGCCATGCACACCATCCTGGCAAAGCCCCCATCCAGAGCAGAAGTCAAGAAGGCGAGCACATTCTACATCGCAAGGCAAGGCCCCGAAGCAGTCAACGCGATCGCCGACCTCGTCGATGCTCAGCTTAGAAAACGCAATTCGAAGGATTGAGCGGCTCACCTGAGGCCACATCCTTGATCAGGATCCCGTGATCGAGAATCTCATCGAAGTATCTGGGATGATACCCACCCTCGGGCCGCAGCACATCGATGTCATCTTCTCCGATCGGCCGACCGGCCTGAAGCGGGCGACGCGCAATGACACTCTTCCTAACGCTGGACGCCATGAGAATCTCGTTGGCATTCGGCCGCTTGACGCCATCCCCTTGGATCAACGAAATCATGCGACCCGAATCCAACAACGAGACCTTGCTGTAGTCGAACCCGGCGATGGACAACGTCCAAGAACGACGCTGCTCAGCGACGACATCGATCCGCAACGATTCATTGATGAGGCTCAACGCCTCTTCAGCGGGATGCGACCGCAACGATTCCATCGCGCGCACCACCTTGACCATCCTGACAAGCTCATCAGGCTCCAAAGAACACATATGATCAGGGCTCTTTGGCCTGGCAATGGATCGATCAAGCGTGAAATGCTTCTCGATCACGACCGCACCCATGTGCGCGGCGAGCGCGGGAACCAAGATGCCTTCAGTATGATCAGAATACCCCACAAGAACACCACAATTCCGCTCCAGAGAACGCATGGCGAGCAGATTCACATCCTCGAGCGGCGTCGGATAATTCGTCGTGCAGTGCAGCAAGACGATATCATCCGCCTTCGCGCCCCTGAACACGCCCAACGCCTCATAGCACTCAGCGAGAGACGCCATGCCCGTCGCGACGAAGCACGGCTTTCGCCTTGACGCCAAATATCCAAGGAAAGGTATATTTGTCAAGTCTCCAGAACCAGTCTTATACGCAGGAACTCCGACACGCTCAAGCAAGTCCACGCTCCATCTGTTCGAATGCGGCGTCGACAAGAAAATGATGCCTTTTCCGGCACAATACTTCGCCAACTCGAAATGAGCTGACTCAGCCAGCTCAAGTCCCTTGAGCAGGTCGAACTGAGACTGGTCGCTTGCGAGGTTCTCCTTCTGATACTGCGCCATCCGCGCATCCTTGGCGACACTCCTCTCGGCGGAGAACGTCTGGAACTTCACCGCGTCCGCACCCGCCGCGACCGCAGCATCCACGAGGCGCTTCGCATGAGCCAAATCCCCTTCATGATTGACCCCAGCCTCAGCGATGATGAACACAGGATACTCACGACCGATCGTCTTGCCCGCGACACGAAGATATTCCTTCATCGCTACCTCGAGGTCCAGCCGCCATCCACAATGATGTTCTGGCCCGTGATGTACGATGACGCGTCGGATGCCAGGAACAACAAAGGACCTGAGAGGTCCTCTTTGGTCGCCATACGACCCATCGGGACGCGCGCCGCGTAGCGCTTCTGGAACTCATTTCCGCCCAATTGATGATCGCTCACGCCGCCAGGAGTCATCGTGTTGACCCTGATGCCCTTGTCCGCATACATCGCCGCAAGATACTTCGTGAGCATGACCACACCTCCCTTGGAGACCGAGTAGACCGCCGGCGAGGAAATGCCGAGTCCTCCATAGAGCTCCTTCTGCGGAGCGACGACACCATAGATCGAAGCGATGTTGACGATGTTCCCCTTTTTCGCCTTGACCATGTGAGGCAGAATGTGCTTGGCCGTCAGGAACATCCCTGTGACGTTCACATCCATGACCGCACGCCACTCATCAAGAGGAAACTCCTCGAGCGGCGCGAAGAAATGCTTGGACTTCGTCGCCGCGTTGTTGATGAGCACATCAATCCTCCTGTACTTCGCCATGACGTTCTTCACCATCGACTCGACGCTCCTCTCATCCGCGAGATCCATGGCGATCGCCAAGGGATCGGTCCCGTGCTCCTTCGTCAATTCCTCGACGATCGCATCACATGCACCCTGCGAGAGGTCCGCGACGACGACGTTCGCTCCCCTAGCAGAGAGCACCCGAGAAAAGTGTGAACCCAGCACACCTGCAGCCCCTGTAATGATCACGACACGACCAGAAACGTCAAAGACATCATCCGACCTATTCGCCACCATGCATGCCACCCCTCTTCATCATATAGTCGAAGAATTCGAACTGCTCTATCGTATCGATGTGCCCCGCGCGGGACTCCGGAACGACGATGCCCCCAGTCTTGGATCCGAAGATCGTGTTCTGATCCATCAAGACGTCCCTGCGCGTAGCGTAGGCACTTGAAGTGATATTGTACACCTTAGGGGCATCCTGACGACGATAAATCGGCTCCTTGGGCTTCTTGACTAGCTGCAAGGACTCGCCTTGATACTCGACCATGTTGAAATACGGACTCCTGTCCGCCTCTGTAATCGTCATCACACAATCAAATCCACCCTTGCGCAGCTTCTCCACGCACCCATCGATATCCTGCGGCAGGACGAACGGAGCAGTCGGATCGACAAGCACGACCACCTCGACCTTAGTCTTCTGGCGAGACTCCACCCATGCCACCGCATGCTGCAATACAGGATACATAGGAGTATCGTCCTTCGCCAACTCCGCAGGACGCATGAAGGGAATCTGGGCGCCGGCCTCACGCGCCACCTTGGCGATGGCATCATCATCAGTGCTGACGAAGACCGCATCGGCCGACTTGGCCTTCAGGGCCGACGCTATCGCATAGGTGATCAAAGGCTTGCCCGCGAGCGGCCTGATATTCTTAAGAGGAATCGACTTCGAACCACCTCTTGCGGGGATCACCACCAACACATGAATCTCAGTCATCGCGATGCACCACTTCACCAGAGAAGACCCTCACCTGATTTAAAAATGTTCTCCGGGACTGGGCCGCAGTGAAAGTCGCACTACGCTTGACTGTTCCTGCCCTGCTCACACGTTCTCCCTCACTTTATGGCCGACATGTCCCCGACGGGGGCGACCCCCTTGTCGGCGTTCTTCCGCCAGAGTCAGTGTTCACCCTTAAGGGCAGGAACTGACTCTTTCACCGCGGCCCCGGGACTGAGACCGAAATCCACAAAAGCACATTTATAAGCAATACCACCTCAACCACCACCATGAGCAAACACATCTGCGTGGTCACTGGAAGCCGAGCAGACTATGGCATACTCAGACCAGTCATGCACGCCATCAAGGCACATCCGAAGCTCAAGCTGAGCGTCGTGTGCACCGGCATGCACCTGCACAAGGCGTTCGGCAACACCCACAAAGAGGTGGAAAAAGAATTCACCATCCACAAGGCAGGAGCACCATACCTGTCCGACGATCCGATCTCAGTGACCAAGAACATCGGAGAGAGCATCGTGAACCTTGCACACACATTCCACGACATCGGCCAAGACATCACGCTCGTGCTCGGGGACCGAAGCGAAATCCTCGCGGCCAGCATCGCGTCATGCTACATGAACATCCCCCTGGCGCACATCCACGGAGGCGACAAGAGCGAAGGCGGACTCGACGAGTCCGCGCGACACGCAATCACGAAACTGGCGCACATCCACCTTGCCGCAACCAAGACGAGCGCAATGCGCATCCGCAAGATGGGAGAGCAACCGTGGCGCATCCACGTCGTCGGAGCGCCAGGGCTCGACTCGATCCTGCACGACCGGGCCGCGACCAAGAAAGAAATCGAAGAGTTCCTCGGATCCCCACTTCCGTCCCCGCTCATCTTCGTCACGCAGCACAGCATCAGCACCCAGCCTGACGCAGCAGCAGGCCAGATGCGCAAGACACTCGATACGATCGAGAACATCGGCGCACACACAATCATCAGCTACCCCAATTCCGACGCGGGAGGACCGCATATGATCAAAGAGATCGAGAAGCGCACTAACCCTCTCATCCATCGATTCGCAAGCATCCCCCACCACATCTACCTAGGAATCCTCAGGCACGCAGACGTCATGGTCGGAAACTCAAGCTCAGGGATCATCGAAGCGCCATCGATGCATCTGCCCGTCGTCAATATCGGCAGACGACAGCACGGACGGGAACGAGCGACCAACGTCATCGACGTCGACCATGACTCCGTCGCCATCGAAAGAGCAATCAAGAAGGCGATGACTCATTCATTCAAGAAGAAATGCGCAACGTGCGTCAACCCCTATGGAGACGGACGGGCAAGCGATCGCATCGCGACCATCCTCGCCGAGACAAGACTAGACCAGAATCTCCTGCAGAAGCAGATCACCTATTGAGGCAATCCCACGACAAGCCCTTGCTCTGCGGACCGCCTCGCCGCCGCCACGATATCAAGCACTCGGACCCCCTCATACACACCCACTAGCGGAGAAGTCCCATCCTTGACACAGGAAAGGAAATGCTTCATCTCGTCCAGATACATCCTGTTCTTATCGTCGAATCCCATCTTCGAGAGCACCACACCACCCTGCTGCGATGCGAGCTCAAGGAAACCTCGCCTGGCATCCCATACAATCGTGCCCTGCGAACCCCTCAATTCGCACGACCTGCTCGGCGGGCGCTGCAAGTAATCCATATGTATCGTCACCAGAGCACCATCACGCGTCTTGATGACAAGGTCAGCCTGCTCCTCAGACTTGATGCCGAGACCGCCCTGGTTTGACGTGAAGGCAGCTACTGAGCGAGGCACATCATCACCGAGGAACCAGAGCGCATAATCGATCTCGTGGCTCAGATCAAGCAAGACGCCACCACCGCGAGCAGGATCCGCGCTGTAGGACGTACGATGATCCTCGTCCTTGCGCCAGTCAGGCAGGAAGCTGCCGACACTCACGCTCATCGAATGAAGGCGACCAATCTTGCCTTCCTCCAACCAGCGCTTCATCGCCACGATCGCAGGGTGGAAGCGCAGACAATACCCCACCATGACCTTATCGTCCCCGCTCGCAGCCATCCGCTGAATATCCTTGGCGTCC
>JBDRLR010000097.1:0-5073 GCA_043812855.1 Nanobdellota archaeon
GAACCTGCTGCGTCCGATACGCGATCCTCGAGGACTCGCACGACGAGAAAAGAAGGATCAGCAGGATGACGAGAAGAACGATGAGCGCCACGAACATCCGTCTGAGGGCTCGGCGCGGCGACCGACCTTGCGAACTCTGAAACTGCCGATCGTCGTGGGGGGCGGCCTGCGGATGTTCCATTCCATCCTCGTAGCATCACATTTATATATTGTTTGGGGTTCTACGAGAAGGTATGACTGATGAAAACCGATTCAAGGAAGAGCGCATCCGCAAGCTCACAGAGCTGCGCGAGAGCGGCGTCGAGGCATACCCACTCAAGTTCACGGTGACGACCCACGCCCAAGACATCCTGGTCAAGCACGGCGCGCTCAAGCCCGAAAGCAAGACCGACGACGACGTCAGCGTGGCCGGCCGCATCATGACTCTGCGACGCATGGGCAAGGCTGCCTTCTGTCATATCCAGGACCAGAGCGGAAAGATCCAGATATACGTACGTATGGACGATGTCGGAGCGGACGCATGGACCATGATGGGCAAGCTCGACTTAGGAGACCTCATCGGCGTGAACGGAACGGTGTTTTCGACCAAGACCGGCGAGATATCAGTCTATGCACGAACCGTGACCCTGCTCTGCAAGACGTTGCTTCCCCTGCCTGAGAAATTCCACGGACTCGTGAATACCGAGATACGGTATCGGCAACGGTATTTGGACCTCATCATGAACCCCCACGTGCGCGAGGTGTTCATCAAACGCACAGTCATCATCGACACCATCCGCGCCGTACTCAAAAAGGAAGGATTCCTCGAAGTCGAGACACCGACGCTGCAACCCATCTACGGCGGCGCGAGCGCACGACCCTTCGAGACACACCACAACTCGCTAGACATGAAACTATACCTTCGCATATCCAACGAACTGTACCTGAAGCGGTTGCTTGTCGGGGGCTTTGAGCGAGTGTTCGAATTCGTCAAGGACTTCCGCAACGAAGGGATCGACAGGACACATAATCCTGAGTTCACGCAGGTCGAATGGTACCAGGCGTACGGCGATTACACCGACGGGATGCGCCTGTTCGAGAAGATCTACTCCGAGAGCTGCAAGGCGCTGTACGGAGGGACATCGTTCGTGTACCAAGGAAAAGAGATCAATGTGCGCGCACCCTGGAAACGGGCGCGGATGAGCGACCTGATCCTCGAACACGCAGGCATCGACGTGCTCACCATGAGCAAGGAAGAACTGCTCGACTATTGCGAGAAGAACAAAATCGAGTATGCCTCCGCGTCCTGGGGGATGCTGGTCGCCGCTGTGTTCGAGGCGACCTGCGAAGAGCACCTCGTGCAGCCCATCTTCGTGACGCACCACCCGCGCGAGACCACGCCGCTGTGTAAATTGGACACGGAAGATCCCCGATTCGTCGAACGATTCGAGCCCTACATCAACGGATGGGAACTGGGCAACGCATACTCAGAACTCAACGATCCTTTGCTGCAGCGGCAGTTCCTCGAGGAGCAGGCCGCCGCGGGGCGGGCCGGCGACGAAGAGGCCCATCCCATGGACGAGGACTTCGTGACCGCCATCGAATACGGCATGCCGCCCGCTTCTGGCGTCGGCGTGGGCGTCGACAGGATGGTCATGCTCCTGACGAACTCGCAATCCATCCGCGACGTGATCTTCTTCCCCACTATGCGGCCCGACGAGAAGGGCTGACTTTCTGGAAGAATTCTAGGCTAAGACGGTCGCGATTCTGTCTGATGATGTTCGCGATGTCCCTTGCCTGCGGGTCCCTAATCGTGCGAGTGAGCGGCCCCAATATAGGATCATTGGCCATGGCGTCGATGGAAGGCGCGAGCCTGAATGCGTAGTCCACCGCGTCACGGATGACCTCATCCGTCATCTTCTTGCGGAAGAGCTCGAAATCAGGATAATAGATGTCGATGCCGAACATGGTGCGGAACTCATGCAAGTCACGGATGTCCTTGAAGAAGACAGGGATCGGCTCGACGCCGGGTCGCGCCCTGATGATCGATTTCCTGGAATCCTCGAATCCGTGCATGGAAAGGTACTTCTTGACCGTAGCTCCCTCAGGATGGTCGGCGCGCAAAAGGACGTAGCCCATTCCCGCGATGCATTCATCGAAGAACTTGGTGAACTCAGCATATCTTGGATTGTCTTTATATGTGGAGGCGCTGTGGCCCAATATCTCCACCACGAGCTCAGGTATCCTGATATCGTCGATGCCTTGCTTCTCTTCCTCTGCATCAGGATCGGCACCATCAAAATCGATGAAGGCGAAGCGACCCGTGTCCTCATTGTACATGATATTGCCTGCATGCCTGTCGAAATTATTGATGATGGTATCCAGAAGCGCCACCAGGATGAACCTGTGGGCCTCGATGAAGTGGCGCATCGTCGGACTTCCAATCTGCTGGCTGAACTGGTTCAACATCTTCAGGAATTGCCTGTACCCCTCAAGCCGTTTGGAGATCGTGAAGTTCCTGCCGTGCCTATCCTGAACCGCGTATGTCTCGGCGACAGGCAATCCTGCCACCTTGAACAAAGTGGTGCCGATCGTCTCGGAGCGCAGACGCCCAAGAAACGCCGCCCGCTTCAGCAGCCATATCTGGCCTGCATGCTCAAACCAGAACGATGCGGATCTACTCTCATCAAGATTCCTCTCCACATACTTCATCCTGTTGGGGTTCGGGACATCCTGAGTTCCGATCATCGCAGGCCCATAGACAAGGACGATACGGTCTTGCATCTCGTGCAGGACACCGATGCCTATGTGCTCGGCGATCTCCTTTGCCTCGTCGTCGATGATGCGCGCGAAGTGAAGATCGATGCCTTCCCTAAGAAGGTCCTCCTTCGCAAGGAGGTCGCGGACTGCGGGTCGCTTCTCGTCGACCTTCAATGGATCATCAAGGAGTTTTCGGCAGGCAGTCGTCTGCTGGGCCAGGTTCTCCTTGAGCCCCTTGATGAAATTCCTGAGCTCACCACGCTCTTTCTTGAGCGCGTCGACAAGCCTGCGCGTAATCTGCACGCTCTGCACCGACGCCTTCTTGAGGAACGGACCAAGCTTCGCATAATCGTTACGGATGACTGCGACCAGACGCTTCTCAAGCTCCTCCTCCTGCGCGGCGAACTTGAATTGCTTAAGGATGTCAGTCTGGATACTCAGGGCATTGACTATCTTCGTCAACATCCTTCTGTGCAGCGTCTTATCATTCGTGGGCTTGAGCTGATCGAATGCGAGGACCTTCTCGTAATACATCGCAGTATACTTCTCGAACAAGGAGACATAGTGCTTATCGACAAGATCGAAACCGGACGCATCCTTGGCGACATCCCCTTGAGGATTGATCCTGGAGGCTGCGATGAGCTGCTCGACCATCTGCCTTGCCGTCTGCGACGAAGTGCGGGCACGCAGCGTCGCGGCCTTCTGATTGATCACTTCCTGCGCCATTGCCTCATCTGCGCCTTGCTCGGCGGATACTGACCCTTCTGAGGATATTCAGGGGTCCTGCTCGGGGGCGCCTCACCATCCTTGGGAACACTATATACATGGGAAGGATACTGCGTGAGCTTCTCCTGTCTGGCCTTTCGATGACGATGGAATGCGACGACCACGAGCAAGAGGATGATGACTACGGCGAGAGTTATGGCGCCGAGGCGCCACGACGAGAACAGGGAGAGGAATGAGAGCTCCCGGAACACGACGAAGTACGTTCCGTCCTCTCGGATGTCGATGATGAACCTGACCGTGCGGCTGTCGAGCTTCTCACCATTCGCGTCATGGATCGGCGCCCACGTATGCAAGGTGTACGTGATTGTGGAAAGATTGTCAAGCGCGGCGGCCACGGAAGGCTCCGCATCGCTGGCATTGCCCGCGGGCTTCCCCTTGATATCCAGCGTAAGAGTGTGGGTGGTGAACGGGAAGTTCGATTCCTGCCTGAAGGAGACGCCGCTGAAGATCAGCGTCGGATCCCCCTCTCCTTGGAAGAGGGCATCCCTGCCGAGGACGACGTCGGTGAAGCGGTACTCGATACCTTCGTCAGTCCTCACCTTCTGCGCACGGCCATCCAGAGCAGGATTGACCGCGATGGCGTCATCGATGGCGCCGCAGATCATCTGGGAATCGCACGCGAACAGGTACGCGATGTCCGAAGAGCCATCACGATGCAGGGAATGGTCGACGCTGATGCTGACACAAGACGCCAAGAGCAGTAGTGGGAGAAGGTAGATGAGTCTCATGCTGTCCCCAGCAAAAAAATCATATATAAACGTTGCGGTGGTGATGCCGCCGCCACCTGCGCGAGACCAGATCCAGAACTATATCCTGGCGACAAAGGGGTTGCTCCCTACGGGAGATGTCGCCTCACTCAATACCGTGGAGGTCGAGCGTGGCGCGGCAGGGAATACGAAAAGATATCTTCTATATAGAAACTAATTAGACCAAAAAAAACATGGCGTCCATATATGATAGGACCAAGAAGAAAGGAAAACAATCCGTCTGAACAAGGCTCCCGAAGGAGGCACCCCCAACCGGCAGGGTGCCTCCCAAAGGAGGGCGAAGATCACGGCTTGACAGGCTCCGTACGGCTCATGTTCGTGACGCGGATGGACACAATCGTGTTGACCACCACATCGAGGACAAGAAAGACGGCGAACCAAGACGAGATCTTCATGGTCAGCACCACGATGATGACCGGGGTCACCAACATGCCCACGAGGTAGCCAAGTTGCCAAGACCACGGCGGAGCAGGAAGGCCCGAGGTCTTCCTCCACACCATGACCCTGACATAGGCGATGAGGCTCACGATGAGCGCCAGTCCGAACAGAGCTCCGAGGAAAAGGGAATGGACCATGAAAACTCCTGTGTTGAATGCCTGTGGCAGGACAAATCCACATAGGCGGCTAGGCCACAACGCTGATCTCGAGATGATCCTTCATGTCATTGTCATCGTAGATGACGAACGCGACGATGATTGCCGAATTCGGATCGACCTGACCAAGGATAGCTTCGGTCAACGAAAGACCGCCCAACGATGCCGGAAGAATGCTGTTTCCGACC
>JBDRLR010000098.1:0-12923 GCA_043812855.1 Nanobdellota archaeon
TTCGCGGTATCCGTTGATGCCTTCGTCGATGGCGAGCGCTTCGACAGCATATCCTTGCGTCGTCAGGATGTGCAGAAGGCTCAGCGAGTCTTTCCCGCCGGACACGGCGACGCAGATGCGGTCCTTCTTGCTGAAGAGTTCTTCTTCAGCCACGGTCTTGGCGACCGTCTCCTGCACGAACGCCTTGAAGTGCTCGCTGCAAAGAGCAGGATCATCGCTGATTGCCTTCTGAGCGCATATGCCGCATTGCATGGGTAGTCAGACTGCGGCGTGTTTTATATCGGTTTCCATGCTTTCTGACTGATTTTGGTGCTGCCCTGTTTCGCGAAGAGAAGTCTATCCGCCAGAGATCACGCTGAGGATCTGCACTTCATCCTCTCCGCCGACTTTCTCGTCGTCGGTGACGATTTGCTTGTTCTTGACCGCGACGGTCGTCTCGGCTTTGATTCCCAGTTCCAGGAGCAATGAAGAGATTGTCCCTTCGAACGCACGCTCGATGACCTCTCCGGTGCGCTCGATCGTGATTCTCATTGCGCAGCGAGGAGCCTTCTGATGTGGTACGTCGCCGTGTACTTGGAGAGGTACCACACGTTGCGGTGGTGCTTCATGTACAATACTTGGTCTGCAGGTATGTGCGTGAGCGCCCCGAGCAGCACCAGGTGGAGCACAGGGTAGGTGAATCCGAACCAGAGCAGCAGCAGGTTGAATTCCAGGGTGTGGAAGAGGTACATGCGCTGGGTCTTGGTGGTGTAGTTGTCCTTCATGTGCGACACGAATGATCGCATCGTCTTTGGTTCCTTCGTGAACAGGAAGTAGAAGATGTGGTCGACGTCGATCAGGACGGTCCATATCAACAGGATCAGCATATTCTGCCAGCTGAGCATGCCGAGCCAGTGCAGGCCCAAGCTTCCGGTCACGGCCGTGATGATGGCGTGTTCGTGTGATTTCATGGTCCCCCTGCGGGCCGTAGGGGGTCGTGTCTTTAAAAGATTTCGACTGCGGGATGGTGAAAAGACGCGTTTTCCAAAGGTGCCTTGCGCTACAGGCTCAGGTCGCCATGCCTCTGGTTGGTGCTTGCACACGGAGACGGCGGCCCCGCAATAGGATTATATACTTGTCCGCCCAAGCGAAGCCCATGGTGTGGTCGTGGAGGCATGAATTGGCGCGGAAAGCGGTGCATCTCTCGTCCATCTTGATCCTTGTCATCTACATCAGCATCGGGCGCTACAGTGACAAGCTTGCCTTGCTGTTCTTGGCCTTCTTGCTCGTCGTCTTGCTGGAACTGGAGTATTTTCGCATCGACTTCTGGATGCGTCTGCGCTTCTTCCAGAAGTTCCAGCAATTCAGGAGGAAGAAGGAGGCCGAGCACCTGGGAGGTGAGGTCTTCTTCCTCATGGGCGCCATCCTGGTGCTTGCCATCTTTGATTTCCGCATAGCCTCGGCGGCCATCTTGATGACGACCTTCGGTGACCTCATAGCCTCCCTCGTGGGCCGCGCTATTGGCAGACACAGGATCTGGCGTCTCAAGAAGTCGTGGGAGGGTGCCGCTGCGGAGTTTGCGATGAATCTCCTCATCGGGTTCCTCATCGTCCGCAACACCATCGACAACGGTGTCTGGTTCTTGATAGGCACGGGTCCGCAGGGAACGCCCATCTGGCCGATCATCCTGGTCATGGCCTTCACGGCCACGGCGACGGAGGTCCTCACCAACAAGTTGGATGACAACCTTCTCATCCCTCTGTTCTCCGGTTTCAATGGACAGCTGGTCTTGCTCTTGCTCAGTGTCGCTGCCTTTCCTATGTAGGAACCCTGATAATTTCTATATAGAAATCATATTTTGTGCGAAGAATCAAACCCATCAAAGAACTCTTCCGAAGAACAAAAAGAACATCTCCCATTTTTGTCGACGACTATACTCGACCTAGGTATATAAGGCAATAAGCATCTTTATAAATAAATACGCGTTTCGCCCTTTTATAAAGGGGGTTTATAAGCCTAAGGCTTACGAGGGAGATGCTCATGGAACAAAGCAATAAGGACCAAACCAATAAGGCGCGCGAACCAAAGAACAAGCCCAAAGACACCCAGGTCGTCGAAAGCAAACCGCACGAACCAAAGAACAGGCCCAAAGACATCCAGGTCGTCAACATTGTCGTCTCGACGAGTCTGGAGCACGACATCCCCTTGGAGAAGATGGCCGCAGTCCTCAGCAACACAGAGTATAATCCTGAGCAGTTTCCAGGGCTTGTCATCAGGATCAAGGATCCCAAGACATCCGCGCTCATCTTCGGCAGCGGCAAGGTCGTCTGCACCGGCGCAAGATCCATGGACAAGGTGGAGGAGAGCATCCAGCGCATCATCGAGAGCCTGGAGAAGATCAATATCCACATCAAGATCAAGCCCAAGATCAATATCCAGAATATCGTGGCTTCGGGCAGCATCGGTATGGATCTCAATCTTAATACATTGGCCATGAAGCTCGAGAATACTGAGTACGAACCCGAACAGTTTCCGGGTCTGGTCTACAAACTCATGGA
Source organism: Nanobdellota archaeon (assembly GCA_043812855.1). Taxonomy (GTDB): domain Archaea; phylum Nanobdellota; class Nanobdellia; order Woesearchaeales; family JAHJEM01; genus JBDRLR01. Next base: position 2,538 of record JBDRLR010000098.1, read on the forward strand.
GGCCAAGGCGACATTCTTATTGTTCAGTAATGGTAAGGTCGTCTGTACAGGTACCAAGAGCGAAGAGGCGGTGCATCATGCCTTGGACATCTTGATTGAGAACCTCAAGAGAGTCATGAAGTAACAGCATGGATCCGAATGAGCAGGTCGACAAGTTCCAGGAGTTCATAGAAGCGCAGTACCTTGCGGACTTGCATGAGAATGTTAGGCGCGGCGATTTCGTGCTGCACATGGACTTCACAGAACTCGCGAAGTTCGATCCAGCGCTAGCCGACATCCTTCTCGATGAGCCTGAGAACACGTTTGAGGCATGTCAGACGGCAATCGCCCGTATGGGTGTTTCTGAGAAGGCCAAGATTGTCCATTGTCGTTTCTTCAATCTTCCTGAGAGCCAGTATGTCAACTTGCGCGATATCCGCTCCAAGCATCTAGGTAAGTTCTTGCAGGTGGAGGGTATTGTCAGGCAGAAGAGCGATGTGCGCCCGCAGGTGACCAGCGCAAGATTCGAGTGTCCTAGCTGCGGCAACATCATCAACGTCTTGCAGCTTGACACGAAGTTCAAGGAGCCCAGCGCGTGCGGATGTGGCCGTAAGGGCAAGTTCCGCCTGGTCTCCAAGGAGCTGGTCGATGCGCAGAAGATCGTCCTTGAGGAGGCGCCTGAGGACTTGGACGGGGGCGAGCAGCCCAAACGTCTCAATATCTTCCTCAAGAATGATCTGGTCAGTCCGATGACTGAGAAGCGCACCAATCCGGGCAGCCGCGTCAAGATCACCGGCATCATCAAGGAGGTCCCCATCCCATCTCCTGAGGGAGGCAACTTGACTCGTTTCGACCTCATCGATGAGGCGAACCACATCGTACCGGTCCAGGATGATTTCCTCACGATGAAGATCAGTGATGAGGAATTGCAGAAGATCAAGGATCTCGGTAATAACCCTCGGGTCCTTACCATGCTCACCGAGAGCATCGCGCCAGGCATCTATGGTCATGACAAGGTGAAGGAGGCGCTCGTCCTCCAGCTCCTCAGCGGCGTCCGCAAGGTGAGAGAGGATGGCAGCATCACCCGAGGTGACATCCACATCCTGCTCATCGGCGATCCCGGTTCGGGAAAATCGCAGCTCCTGCGGCGCGCCGCCTTCGTGGCTCCTAAGTCCAGGTTCGTCTCGGGCAAAGGCGCCTCAGGCGCCGGCTTGACCGCGGCCGTGGTCAAGGATGATTTCCTGAAGGGCTACGCATTGGAGGCTGGCGCCCTTGTTCTTGCCAACAACGGCCTGTGCTGCCTTGACGAGCTGGACAAGATGGGCAAGGATGACCGCAGCGCGATGCATGAGGCCCTTGAGCAGCAGACGGTCAGCATCGCCAAGGCGAACATCCAGGCCACGCTCAGATGTGTCACGACGGTCCTTGCCGCGGCGAACCCGAAGTGGGGTCGTTTCGACCCATATGAGGTCCTCGCCAAGCAGATTGATCTTCCTTCCACGCTCATCAACCGGTTCGACCTGATCTTTCCTATCAGGGACTTGCCTGATGTGGATAAGGATACTAAGATGGCGTCGTTCATCCTCAAGCTCCATCAGGATGTCAATGAGATGAAAAGTGAGTTGGACACGAATCTTATCCGCAAGTACATCGCGTATTGCAAGCGCCATTCCAAGCCAAGGCTCACGGACAGCGCCCTCAAGGAGATCAAGGAGTATTATGTCAAGATGCGTACAGGTTCTACCGATGACGGTGGCGAGGGCATCAAGGCAATCCCTATCAGCGCCAGACAGCTTGAGGCTCTGGTGCGGCTGACAGAGGCCTCGGCGAAGAGTCGCCTCGATGATAAGGCGACGCGAAGGGATGCCCGCAGGGCCATCGATCTTGTGGATTATTGCCTAAGAGAAGTCAGCACCGACCCTGCGACGGGCAAGCTTGACATTGACAGGATAACGACAGGTATAAGTGCTTCGACGAGGTCGCACTTCGCCGTCGTGCGTGACCTCATCAATGAGTTGGTGGACAAGGTGGGTGAGGCTGTGCCCGAGGAGGACATCATGCGTGAGGCGAAGGAGAAGGGCCTTTCTGAGGAGACTGTGGATGACATCGTCAATAAGATGGTGCAGAAAGGTGATTTGTTCAGGCCGAAGAGGGGCTTCATCAGCAGGATCAAGTAGTTGATAGCATGGCAGTCAAACGTGAGACGGCACACATCTGCGGCGTCGCGGATGTGGTGAATGCTCAGTTCGTGCCCAGGTCAGGTTGGGACCCGAACAGCATCCAGACTTCTTTCGGCGAATTCTCCAGGGTCAACATCATGGGGATCGTGGTCGCCTTGCAGGATCCGCTGGGTTTCTTGGTGGATGATGGTTCCGCCTCGATCCTTGTTCGTGCTTTTGAGGCGGGCGCTGCGCCGAAGGCGGATGTGGGCAGTATCGTGACGGTCATCGGTCGTCCGAGGACGTATCAGGGCAGCATTTTCATCTTTCCTGAGATTGTCAAGCGAACTGATCCGACGTGGCTTGCGGTGAGAAGGCGTGCGCTCAGGGCGCGTGCTCCTCTTGAGCGGCCTGAGCCGCAGGTTGTTGAGGTTTCTTCGCAGCAGGAAGAACCTGTCGGCGCGACCGCTGCGGATAAGGTCATCGCGGCGGTGAGGTCCCAGGATAAGGGTAAGGGAGCCCCTGTCGATGGCGTTGAGGAAGCGTCCAAGGTTGATGACTTCGAGCGTATCCTCACCAGGCTCATCGAGGAAGGGGAGTTGTTCTATGTGCGCCCCGGCGCACTCAAAGTGCTTGAGTGATTCAGGAGAATACGAACGGCGTCACCCAGACTTCGAGCAGTGCGGCCAGCAGAAGGATACCGAGGCTGATCATCAGCAGGTCTGCCGAATCGAGCAGGACATGTTCGAATTTTCGTGTGGCTAGGTCGTGACGGACCACTGCGATGGAGATGATGCCTCCGGCAAGGCCTGCGGTGAAGTAGGCGAGGATCTCAGGGATGCCGTGGATTGAGTATTTGAGCAGGCCGATCGTGATGGCTTGCATGTAGTGCAGGGTCTGCGTGAGTCCGAATCCACCTGCGATCGTCGAAACGGAGGAGCGCACATAGTTTCCGATCGCGGTGCCGATGACGGACGCGTTCCAGGTGAGTATGAATATTGCTCCTGCACCGTACAGGAAGCTGAAGAGGATGCAGAAGATCAGGACGCGCACGTTGTTCAGGAAGATGTCTCCGAACAGGACCATGCTCTGCGCGAAGCTCATGCCGGTGATGCGGCCGTTGATGGTGTTGATGGTCTGTGTCTGGGCGCTGAACATGGACGCGACTGATCCGCTGGGCAGCACGGCGTACCATAGGCTGAACGCGACCACCATGCCGATGAACAGGTAGACGAACGCGGATAGCGCGCGTCCGTGCTCTTTGAGCAGGACCATCTCGGAATAGTCGAGGACATCTTTCTCTTCTTCGAGTTTGAGGGTGTTGACGATGAGCGGCAGGCATGCCATGGTCGTCAGGAACACCATGATGAGGCTTGCGTGCTCGCGGAAGACCCAGTATCCAAGGAAGAGTCCGACCGTGGCGTACAGGAATCCTAGGAGTACCATGCTTGCCGGTCTTTGTTCCATGCGGAACGGGTTGGTGAGCGCCTCAAGCACCATGGCTTGCCACCCTGAAATTGCGTTTATATACTTTTCGACGGCAGATTCCTCTGGGTGTGTTGTGACGTACTGAGGCTGTGTAAGAAGATCTCGCTCCAAGAGTTGCTGCCCTGCGCACCCTATTCCGATTCCACCGCAGACGGACATCTCCCCGACAACCCTTTCGCGAGTTGGGGCTTGAAAACCAGTGGTTTTCGGCCCACGAAAACGCAAGCGTTTCCCGCGCGACGAGGTGGGTGGCAGTCTACGCCCGCCAGCCCACAACGTGACCTTCTTCCTTCTGGATAGCCACGATGAGGGACTTCACGTCCCTCCTGTTTGGATGCACCATTACTAAAGGGTGCAGGGACAACTCCCTTGTCCGCGCTCTTCATTTTTGCCAGGTGCTCACCTGTAAGGGCAGCGACCCAAGCAATATATACACCCGAGTGCTGCGCAACATTTAAAACAAGCCTCCTTATTCCATCAAGTATGGATGAGTATGAGTCGTTGCTGGATCGTGCCAAATCCTTGCTGCCTGAGGATGCGTCTACGCATGAGCGCTTCGTCATCCCTAAGGTGAAGGGGCACATCGAGGGCGCCAAGACATTGGTGAGCAACTTCGAAGCCATCTGCCAGGTGCTCAGCCGCAATCCCAAGCACGTCCTCAAGTACATTCTCAAGGAGATGGCGACTCCTGGCGACTTGGTCGGAAAGGGTGTGGTCTTCAAGTCCAAGGTCTCGGCTACCCGGCTCAATGAGAAGCTCCAGCAGTATGCTGATGAGTTCGTGATCTGCAAGGAGTGTTCAAGGCCGGACACCAAGCTCAAGAAGGAAGGTTTCGCGTATTTCATCAGTTGCCAGGCGTGTGGCGCCAAGCATTCAGTCTATGCTAAGATCTGATTCTGCCTCTTCTTCGGTCTCTTCTGTGCGTGACGGTTCCGCCGCGGTCTCCTCTGGCGCGCTGAACCAGGCTCCAAGTCCGGTCTGTTTCTCTTTGTCTCTTCCAAAGACGCTCTCGACGCGGTATTTCGTCAGTTCAAGAGTCTCTTTCAGGTAGGGATCGACGTTGAATTTCTCAGCGAGGGATATGCTTGGTTCGAGGTACTTGACGATCGATGACTCGGAGATGGTGAATATGAGCTTTCCTCCGCAGGTGCATTTTCCTGCCAGGGGCGGTCTGCGGAACTTCTCGTTGCAGTTGACGCATCTGAATTGTTGCTGGCTGTATTTTCTCAGGTTTCCTTTCGTGTCTCGCAAGAAGTGTTTCTCGATGACCAGCCGGGCCACATCTCTTCCATCGACGGCGCGTATCTTCTGGGCGAGGTACATCTGTCCTTTGAGCTTCTCCTCCATGCTGGGAAGGGTTTTGTAGGCGGAGCACAGCACGCCTTCGTTGAAGTCCGAGGTATCGTGCGTGAAGTGGTGGTGTTCGAATTGTTCCTCTTCTCCGATTACGCTTCCGATGGTCTTGATCTTGACTTCCCAGGGCGCCTTGAATTCCTTGGCTGCGCGGTACAGTTCCAGAGGATATTTGCGGACGATGTCGAGTTGGAAGACCATGTCGTCGACTTCTGCGGGATTGAGGATGTACGTGAGGACGAGCGGTGCGTCCATGGTGGATCCTCTGCTGCTTGGCAGGTATTTTCGTGAGAAGTTGAGGAGGCCGTCCATCAGCAGGAAGAAGCAGCTTTCGTCGCCGTCGCAGTCCCGACGCATGGCTGCGTGCAGCAAGGGATGCGCAAGGAATGCTTGCGTCTTGGAGAATCCGACGATGCGTGCCAGGATCCCTGCGGAGGTGTGGGGCGCAAGGCCTATGACGTAGTGGCCTACCAGGCCGGACGTCTCGCGGAGCGCGTAGTAGGGTTTGAGCCCGTACATCTTGGTGAGAAGGTCGTCGACGAATCTGCTTGCGCGCAGAAGCACTTCGTCTGCGGGTTCGTCAGGTGATGTCGGGCAGCAGGGCAGCAGGATGTCTTGTGGTTTGAGTTCGAGTATCTGGTCGTCGCGCTCGAGCGCCTGTCCGTCCATGTCATGAGTATATCCGAGTTCTAGGAGCGCTGCGACTTCGACGCGTGCTTCGCGTGGGCGGAAGTGGGTCAGCGTCAGTTCCGAGCAGTCGTAGCGGATGGTACCGTCCTTGTTGACGTACACGTCGTGCTGGGCCCGGATGATTCCTTTGAGGAGGTGTTCTGACACATGCTCTTTGTTTGACGTGCCTCTCACTCCCTTGATGAGGTCAGGGTATATCCTTGTGTTGAGCTTGGTGAGCATGGCTCGAAAGTAGTGGTTGATGTCTATGGATTGGTACTCGAATGGTTGCGGGTCGTGTGGACACTTCTCGACTTTCCCGCATTGGTTGCAGTAGTAGGTGAGCACGCATTGCGTCTCGCACGTCTCGCACACGGACAGGGCGGTCTGCTTCTTGCATGTCGGGCAGACGTAGTTCTGGAAGTTGCTGGTGACCTTGCCTGCGATCATCGCGGCTTGGAATGACCTCAGCCGTCCTCCTTCATCGCCGACGGGGAATAGCGTGTGCGGTGAGCCTGTCAGTTTTCTCATCTTGGCTTTCTCTGGCCGTCCCATCCTGGCACCGATGAATATGCCTGACTTGTCGCGCACGGGCACGGTCGCCAGTGATTGGATGGCTTCAAGGGAGGTCTTGTGGGTGCCTGCGATGCGATCTGCGATGCCTGCTAGATCTCCTGGTGTCCTGGCGCCAAGAACGAGGAGCCACATGGATGCCGCGTCGCCGTCCATGGTTGTTTTCCCGTCGACCAGGTGGTGTGGGTATCCGATCAGTTCCAGGCTTCTCTTCTGGTCGGCTGACATGGTGAGTTGGTCGTCCTGCATTCTCCCTTCGCTCATGCTCTGCAGAAGGGACTTGAGCTGTTCCACGGTGAGTGCGTTCCAATGAGGGGTGTGTGCGGGGTGCAGCGGTACGTCCAATGACTTGCTGATCCTCATGCTCAGTGCAAGGGACACAGGGGTGGTCATGGGTTTGTCCAAGAGGTTCTTTAGTTCCGCGGCAGACAGTCCTATTGATGCCGCCGAATCCTTGGCGAATTCTTCGCCATGTTTCTTCTTGCATGCTTCTTCGACTTCGAGCGCCCATTCTTCCTGGCAGTAGCCGTTCGGCACGAGCAGGTGGGCGCGGTCGAGGAAGTCTCCGTAGTTGATGAGCACATCGCCCAGGTACAGTATTTCTTCGACGTCGGGATTCACGCGGCGTGCGGTCTCCGTGTCCTGCACGAGCATCACTTCTCCGCTTTTCAGCTTCACGATGGGTCCTTCGATCTGGTCGCAGGTGGAGTACGCGGCTGCTTTTCCTGGCCGCTCCACTTTGAGCTGTGTGCCTATGGCGAGATAGTCGTCGAGTATGATCATGGTTGCTGGATGCACGGATTGTGCGGAGAATCCGGATAGTCTGCTTCGTCCGTATCGTAGTCTCAATCCCCCCTGCGCCAGGGGATGGCTGATGACGGGTCTGCCCGCGACGAGGTCGGACACATACGTGAAGTCAGGGCTTATCTTCTGTGTGCTCGCCACTTTTCCTTTGGCTTTCGATTTCTTCTGGATCTCGATGAATGGTTCCAGGAAGTCCCAGTGGCCTAGGTTGAATTCGTCGCGCCACTTGGAGAGTTGTTTCCAGAGTTTCGGCGCTTTCAGCGGGATGCAGCTGCTGTGGATGAGACAGAATCCGCTGCGCAGCCTATTCGTGCTTACGCGTGGCAGGTCTTTGAGGGTGACGTTGCTGATCTCGTATTTCTCGGAGGGGTCTCCGCTGACCTCGACAGGGAGGTGGTTCATGAGGAATATGATCTCATTCTCGCTCGGGACGTATTGTAGGTTCGTGATCATGTTGTGGTAGTCTATGATCTCTGCGTAGGCTCTCTTTGTCTCCTGTTCCGTCGGGTCGTACGTGGCGTACCCGAACGTGACGCGCACATAGTCTGCGATCAGCACGGACACCGCGGCGGCCGTTCCGCCCGCGTTTCGGATGGGCCCTGAGTAGTTGAGGCAGAAGTATTCTCCTTTGCCGTCTCGTCGCGGGCGCACTTCGAGCGACGTGAATCCTTCAAGGGGGGATGAGACGATGCCCACAGTCACGTAGGTGAATCCTGCGCGTATGCCTGCTTCCATCGCGTCCAGTTTAGTCTTGAACGTGCAGAATTTCTGCTGGGCGACCTCTTCTGCGAGTTTGAGTCCGACGCGCCAGTCTTGCGCTCCGTACTGGTCTTCGAGTTCAAGGATGCGCTCTTCTGCCCCTCCTCCGACGATCTGCGGGACGGCGACGCTGATGAGTCCGATGACGCGCTCTGCCATGTTCTTTGCGAGGCGTATCTCGGGTTCCCGGGATGGATCGTATCCTTTTTGACGTGCTTTCTTCGCGATCTCGTATGCGAACTTGCAGTCTTTCTCCATGCGGTCGAAGTAGGCTTGGATGGATTTTGATGCTTTCATGGTGTGTGGAAGTTGAGGATCTTCATCTCTCTTGTCTGCAGGTTGATTATGGGGAGGCGTCCTGGTTGGGGTTCGAGTCCTCGTTTGATTTGCTCGTCACTCGTGTCGACCCAGGTCGATGCGTTCACCATGGTGACGTTGCGGTAGTTTGCGGCGCTCATGCGGTGGATGTGTCCGGTGATGAAGAAGTCAGGTACCTTTCCTATCAGCAAGGGGTCATGGTCTGCGGTCGGAACATACATGATGGCGCCGTGGGTGGGCGCAAGGTGGCGTCGCTGCAGCAGGAATTTCATGATGAGGTCGACTCGTTTCTGTCCTCCTGCTTCTCTGATTGAGGGGACGTTGTCGGAGTAGTAGATGAGACTGTACCCATGATAGATGAGGATGTCGAATCCAGGGAAGCTGTCTGTGGATGCTATGTTCACCATCGCCGGGCTGCTCACCAGCGTCAAGTTAGGTAGGGTGTGGAGGTCTTCTGCGTATTTGCGGGGGATGGGCTCTTGGGGTTCTGCGATGCGGCCGACGTCGTGGTTTCCAGGGATGATGATGATGCGTTTGTCGGTCGGGATGCGCGCGATGGTTCGCGCCGCCGTTGAGTATTGGCTCTTGATGTCCTTGATGGTGAGATCGCGGTCCTGGTTGGGATAGACTCCGACTCCTTCTGCGATATCGCCGGTGAATATGACATACTTGACGAGCTTTGCGATACGTCTCTGCTCGGGGCTGCCTACTTCTCCTCTCAGCCAGTTGATCGCTTTGGTGAATGCGTCTTCCAAGAAGAGTTTGGCGCCGAAATGGGTGTCACCGATGATTGCCATATATATCTCATCAGGATGTTTCTTGAACTCCTTGCCTAGAGGTATGTTGGGGAGTACGACTTGGTTTGCGAAGATGATGTTCTTTCCGGTCTGTCCTACCACTCCTATCGTCTCGTCGAGCACAATGTCGCGGCCGAGTGTGAAGAGTTCTGCGTTGTTCTTGTTGATGATGACTTTGATGATGCCTGACTGGTCTTCCATCTCAATCATCAGGTTCTTGTTCTTGGTCTCTGATTTCTCCTTGACCATGCCTATGATGCTAACATTCTCTCGTTCTGGTTTGCCTTTGATGCGGCCGATGGATGTCAGGTGGGCGAGTTCCTGCCTTGTTCTGAGCATGGTGCTTATGTCTGTGAATCTGCGGTTGAAGCATCCTATGAAATCGTTGATCTTGCTTTTGTATCCTGCGTGCACTTCTCTGCTGACCAGCCGCACAGGAGGTGCGTGGTTGACACTCAGCGCATCCAGAACATGTTCTTCGCGGGACAGTTCCGCGTCCACTGCGAGCCAGTCTATGGATTGGTCTTGCTGTATTGCTTCTTTCGTCCTGCTGTTGACGAAGAGCAAGTCGGGGTCGTGGCTCGTGCGGGCCATGTCTAGGAGTTCCTCATCATCGACGCAGTCTGGGCTGATCAGGATTCCTTTTTCCATGAGGGCTTCGATGTCTTTGTTCATGTTGGACCTATGGCTGTTCGGCGAGGTCGAGATCTGCGGCGATGAGCTTCTTGATCTGCTGCTCGAGATTGGCGGGCAGTTCCATGTGTATCTCTCGTGTTCGTCCGAATCTTCCTTTGCTGATGACATTGGCGTTGATGATGCCTAGCATGTCGAATTCGGCGATGACATCGGATACTCTTCGTTGGGTGAGTGGTCTTAGTCCTGTCTGGTCGCAGATGTTCTTGTAGAGGTCATACACTTCTCCGGTGAAGACTCCTTCTTTCTTCTTCTTGATGAGCAGGATGGAGTAGAGGACTGCCTGGAATTGTTTGGGTTGTGTGCGTACGATTTCGATTATTCTGTCCTTGTCTATCTTGTCCTCCGCTTCGTCGATGTGCTGGATGCGAAGTATCGTCTCGCCTTGTCGCTCGGCGAGCTCTCCTGCCACGCGCAGCAGCTCGAGCGCACGTCGTGCGTCCCCGTGGTCCCTGGCGGCGTATGCTGCGCATTTCTGTAGGACTCCTTCGCCGAGGGCATCCGGCCTGAAGGCGAGTTGCGCTCGACGCTCCAGGATGTCTCTGATCTGCAGTGCGTTGTAGGGTGGGAAGACGAGCTCTTCTTCGGAGAGCGAGCTCTTCACTCGGGGGTCGAGGTCGTTTGCGAACATAAGGTCGTTGCTGATTCCAATGAGGGTTATCTTTGATGATTTGAGGTCTGCGTTGATGCGGGTGAGGTTGTAGATGACTTCGTCTCCTGCTTTCTTGACGAGCTGGTCTATCTCATCAAGGATTATGATGTTGTTCATGCCTGACGCTTCGACGGCCGCAAAG
>JBDRLR010000099.1:0-6911 GCA_043812855.1 Nanobdellota archaeon
CATCAAGTGGTCCCGCCTCGACATGGAATGGGCAGACACAAAACACGACAAAGAATCCGTCGACCGCATCATCACCCAGCCACCCCTGACGAATCAACACAGCGCAAAAGAGATCGCCAAAGCGTATGATGAACTCTTCTACCAATCCGCATTCATCCTACGAAAAGGAGGCAGGATCGCCATGCTCGTCCAATCCCACCATGATGTGTCGGCGGCCGTGACCAAACACGGATTCGACGTCACGCAAAAGATACCGCTCATGACTGGACGCGAACACAGAACACTCCTTCTCATCGAACGGCAAGGCATATAAACCACCAAAGCCTCGCTGAATCCATGGCTTCGTGCGAGATGTGCGGCCGAGAGACGAACCTCGTCAAGTGCCGAATCGAATCAACAATAATGGAAGTCTGCGCAGCCTGCGGACGCCATGGCACCGTCCTATCCAGTTCAGCCCAGCCCAGACCGCAATACCCTCGCGCACCTGCCCCTCACACCAAGCAAGAAGAGGCAGTCATCGAGGAAATCGTGCCTAACTTCGCCGCAATCGTCAGCAGCGCCCGCCAGCGCCTCAATCTCAAACAAGACGACCTCGGCAAGCTCATCGCGGAGAAGGTGTCCGTCATCCACGCCATAGAGACAGGCCGAAACCCGCCCGGTATCCCCCTCGCCAAGAAGCTTGAGCGACACCTGCACATCAAACTCGTCGAGCGCAAGAATGAGGATCCCGACTCGGCCATCATTCCACAGCCAAGCGCAGGCACACGGACGATAGGCGACCTTCTGAGCAAATAGACCCAATCCGTCGGGTTAGTAGAAAATCTCGCTCCAAGCGACGTTCCGCACCGACGGTTTCCGCGGAAATGCGGGCATTTCCGCGGGGGGAACTGAAGTTCCCTATGCCGAAAAGAGGCTCTTTTCGAGCATCCCTAAAATCTCTGATTTTCGCGACGTCCCTCGACGGCGAGGTGGGTTGCGGGTCAAGCCCGCAAGCCCATGTACAACCCCTTGTCGCCAGTCTCGAAAGCAGGTTTACGCTCGCCCTCAGGTGCGGAACAGATATTTTCTACTTACCCCCATCCGTCGAAACCTTTAAAAGGCGACAGAGACCGAAATACACGGCATGACGCTCGTCGAGACCATCCTCAAAGTCATCATCTGGATTATCTACTTCATCTTCCTGCACTACGCAGTCTATTGGCTGAGCCTGCTCTTCGAACCCACTCCCTCAACAAGGCGAAAACGACTGAAACAATTCCCCAGCGTCACCATCGCGATCCCCCTGTACAACGAGGAACGAACCATCGAAGGCACCATCAAGAGCGTCTTCGCGCTACACTATCCCAAGGACAAGCTCAGAGTCGTCTGCATCAACGACGGCAGCACCGACGGCAGCAAGGCCACGCTCGAGCGACTGCAGAAGATGTACGGCTTCGAGATCATCCACCAACGCAACCAAGGCAAATACTACGCCCTCAACAAAGTCCTCACCACAACAAAGACAGACTTCTTCGCGTGCCTGGACGCAGACAGCTACGTCAGTGCCGCATCCCTGCGGCAGCTGCTGACCGACTTCGACAGCCCACAAGTGGCTGCGGTCATGCCGATCATGACCATCCACGAACCCAAGAACGTCCTGATGCGCTGGCAACAGATCGAATACATGACTAGCATCTTCCTCAAAGTCATGATGCAGAAGAAGAACTGCATCTCAGTCACACCCGGCCCGTTCACCGTGTTCCGCACAGAGATCATCAAGAAAGTCGGCGGCTACCGCAAAGCGCACTTCACCGAAGACATCGAGATGGCCCTGCGCCTGCAGACGCACAACTACGTCCTGCGCCAGAGCATAAGCGCATTCATCTCGACCAAAGCGCCAGACACATGGCGCGCATACTACCGCCAGCGCCTGCGATGGTACACAGGCACATTCCTCAATGCGAAAGACTATGTTGGCAAGCTCAACCCCCTACGCTACGGAGAGATGGGCTTGCTGCAATTGCCCATGCTGCTGTGCGGCGGACTGCTCACCGTCCTTGCGATCATCTCCATAGCTGCCCTGAAGTCAAGACAATGGGTGACCTGGCTACGCCACCTCGCACTGACTGATTTCGACATCATCACCCTCATCCGCACCGCGAAATTCACCTTCGACCCATACAGCACAGACTTCTTCATCCTCTTCTGCTCAGCCATGCTCGTCCTCCTCGCCATAGTCCTGATGCACATCTCAAGCAAGTGCAACAAGATCACGTTCAACCGCCACCTGACATGGGGCGCATTCCTCTTCCTGTTCATCTACAGCACAGTCACCGCATTCATCTGGCTGAGCGCCCTGCTACGCCTCGCTTTCCGCAGAATAGACACCTGGTACCGATAACATGAAACGAAACATAGACAGAACACGCCACTTCCTCGTATTCTTCATCAGCGCACTCATCTTCTTCTCAGGCATGCTCCTAGGCCTCTTCTTCCAGAGCCTGCGCGCAGAAGACCTCTCTAGCGAGCTCAACAGACAGCGCCAGGACTACAACAGCCTCATCCTGCAGTACCGATACATCTCTGAACTGGCACAAGACGAGAACTGCGCATATCTGAACGACGTCTTCGCCCAAAGCCTGCAAGACCTCAACGAGAAGAGCGGCCGCCTGCAACAGTACGACCAGCAGAACAAGATCAAGGAAGCAGACTACATGCAGCTACGCAAAGAGTACACGATGTCGCAGATCAACTATTGGCTGCTGGCCCGTCAAGTCAAGAAGCTCTGCGACTCAAACTACTCCATCATCCTGTACTTCTTCGACAAGAAGGAGAACTGCCCCACGTGCGAAGACCAAGGAGTCTACCTGGACTACGTGAAGAGAAAACTGGATGATTCAGTACAGATCTTCGCGCTGGATGTCAACGAAGGAGGCATCATCGACCTGCTGAAGGCGAACTACCAGGTCGAAACCACACCGACAATCATAGTCGATGAAGAACCCCTCCTTTTCTCAACCTACAAAGAGATCATGGCCATCATCTGCATCGACAAAGAGGACGATGCCTGCCAGTCTTTCCAGAACGATACCAACGCCGAACCTGAACTAACCACCATCTGAAGGAGCGTACGCCCAGACCTCTATGCCTTGACTTGGCAAAGAGAACTCCAAAAGGAACCTGTCCGAGTGGGCCATCACGAAAAGCAATCCCTGATTCGCATCATCCCAAAGCAACCCATTCTTCATTTCATCAGTCACCAGAATATGCCTGACACCTAATTCGTCGAGAACAGGACCAGCATCAGCGATGCTACGTGCGAACACGGCGCGGCCGAACCGCGAATCGTCCGACGAGCCCATCCCCACAAAGGATTCCCTGCCCTCGTACGCGAGGTAGCTGCCGTACGACTCATGCGAGAGGACCAACCCATCCAGAGGAATCTGCCGAATGGCCGCCAGAAGAGCAGGCGAAGGATCGTCCAACACAATCCTATCAGCGAACGACAGTGCAGAGAAGAGGATCGTGCACGAAATCAACAAGACGGTCGCAGGACGCAGGAACTTGACCTGCCAGCGCGCGACCAGAAACCACGCCAGAAGATCGCCCGCATAGTAGGCGAACACAAAGAACACATACACCCTCGTGGCGTCCACGACATAGGCAAGAGGCACCAGCAGCCACAAGAGCGCAGGAGGGACCAACCTGATCCTCGTTCGCCGCAGGAAGAGATTTATCAGGAAAAGCAGCAACACACCCAGAGGAATCCCTGCGGAAGCCCCCAACGAGGAGAACGCATGCCTTGCGTCCAATGTCAATGCTGAACTGAGGAAGGGCACCGCACCCGTGGCAAAAAAAATGAACAGAGACAAAGCGACACCACCCAAGGCTATGAAGAACACATGAATCCTCGCTGCACGCCAACGATCAGGCACGCTTACACCAGAAGAAAAGAGGACAACGAACACCATCGACACCAGCCAGCCGAACACATCCAGGGGAGCGACACATGTCGCGCACAACACAGCCATACCCAACCTGCGCCGACTGACAAACCACGCACAGGCAGCAACCAAGGACAACGACACCGAATACACAGACAGTGTCGTCGATAGATACAGCATGGCTGGCGAAATGAGGGCCGCACCGATCATGAAGGCGGCAGAGACGTCAGACCTCACCCCAAACCTCACCAGCAAGTAGAACAGCGAACAGAACAGCGCGCCGAAGACGAGAGGCAATACGACACCGAACCCGACCCTCATCTGCCCTGGAACAGCAGACACCAACCACGCAAACGTGTCAGGCCTCTGCGATCCGAAGACATTCATCGAAGACGCCGAGCCCGCCAAGACCCTATATGACTCGGTGCCCGCAAGGACAAGATCACCCTGCACGTGGCCACGGATGAGCAGCACGGCAAATGCCAGCACCACCGCAGACAAGGCCACAATCGCGGGAAGCCTCATCGTATCTCACAGTGCACATTATAGATGCGCGCCGCCTCCTCGTAGATGAGGGCAAAGCAAGTATTATCAGAGTAGAACGCAGGCACCGAAATCCCCTTCGACACCATGTGCTCAGGAGAATACAGTATGTACGACACACCATGCTTGTTCATGATCCCCACAGCCTCAGTCTCCAGCTGCGTCCTGTAGACCTTGCTCACCTCGCCATACACCGATTCTATGCCTGGAATCATGAGAAAATCAAGATCAGCGACCGTCGGCCGCTGCGCATAATACTCAATCATCTGACCCTCCTCCACCGATCCCAGCACGGTCTGGTAGGGATGTGAATTGTCCCTGAGCCACATCAACGCCCGCACCGTCTCGCCGCTCGGCGCATAGCCCACCCTCTGCGACGACAACGAGACCGCCTGCACGAACGAGGTGAAGAAGAATGAGATGATGAAGAAGACCAAGAGCGAAGGAGCCAACCAAGCCATCTTGGTCTTGCGCACATGCATCAGCAGCACCCTGAGCGTGTGCGCAGAAATGATGGAGAGAAACAATCCAAGCATCATGAACCCGACCTGACCGCTCACTATCCGAAGCAACAAGAGCCCCAATACCCCCAGACCCAAGGCGATGACCAAGAAATGCTGACGACTCCTATGATGGAAGAACACGCTGTATGCGGCGTACACGCCCAGCAGCAGCGGAAGAACACCTAACGCGTAGATCACGTCAAGCATGCCAATCGACGAGAAATGCTGCGAAAGCAATGCGGTCGGAATGTTCTGCCACACCGCAGCAAGCCCATACGCCAAGAACGCCGTCTTGTAGAATATGAAGTTTATCCACGCAACCAAGAACAGCGTGAACAGCAATATCTCCCACTGATACTGCTCCACCTTGAGCGATTCCAGCTTGAGCAGCGCGATCCACAACGCCACACCCACTACGAGCGCCGCCGCAATCGGATGCGTCAACGCAAGAAGGCACGTGAACAGCATGACAGAGATCGAAGCGGATCTTGCCGGAAGACGCAGAATACTGAGCACCACAAGCAACATCAGCGGAATCGCCAAAGCATAGATCGACGCCGAATTGACCGTGCCTGCCAACAAAGGGGGAATGAACGACGAGAACGCCGCCGCCAGAAGCGAAGCCTCCTTGCTCTTGGTCAATTGCATGCACACCAGATAGACCAAGAAGACAGAGCACGCCAGAAACAGGTTAGGAACGATCTTCAGTGCCACGATCGGAGAGACCATGAATGCAAAGAAAGAAAGGACGTAGTAATAGAGCGGAGAGAACACCCTCACTCTGCCGCCATAACTGAGCGGATCATGATAGAGAGGCAGCCCAGTATCAACGATGTGCTCCACCTGACGCAAGACACCATACCCCTCATAGTCCAGATACGGCGTCTGAAACGCGATGAAAACACGAACCGAAAAAACAAAGAAAACAACAAGAACAAGAATCAGGCTGTATCGCGACAACCCCATGACATCTTCACTCTTCGTCGTCAGGCGAATAATTCGGGACGGCGGACTTGTTGATGATCATGATGTCACCGATGCTCTTGACCAAAGGATGCGGCACGATGACCCCCTTTGCGCTGCCGAGCACCTTGCTGAGGAAGGAATTCTTCGTGGCCCGAACGCGCCACCCGAACACCTTGTTGCTGGTCAGGATGGCCTCCTCAACGTCGCCGAAGTAATCACCACCGTCAGTAAAGACACGCATGTCGTACGTCTCCTTCATCCTCTTCATCTTGAGCATAGCATACCACCTTCAGATTTTTCGTACATCAAAACAACACACAGCGATATATAAAGGTATCTATTTCGAAGACAAACTTGACGGCGACCAAGCACGGCAAGAAATCCGCAAACGACCGCCAAACGAAAACTATATAAACAAAGGTCCTTCAGTTTCATCTACACTTTTAAAAAGAGGTGCGTGGCAATGGCATTTGAAGTTCTCTCAGAAGGCGGGGTCCGGGTCATCCTGGCAGTCATCATAGGAACGCTCGCAGCGATAGTATATAGTCTAAGGATTCTGGTGCTTCTTGAGCGTAGAATCGCAAGGATGGACGCGAATATCCAACGAATCACGCTTCGCGTGGCCCAAGAAGAGATGCGGATCGAGAAGGAAGAGATGAAGATCGAAGGCATGCTCAGGCCGAAGAAGAAGTCCAAGAAGTGATCGTTTGATCCGCCAGGTCGTGCTCGACCACAAATGGTTCTACCACTACCGAGTCCACAGCCGTAAGGCAGAGGATTTGTGCCCTGGAGAATTCGGACCGCTGCGACACTACCTGGACGAGATGCTCCAGACATGCCCATCTGAACCGTTTCTGACCGGACCCCGATCCAGCGCCCTTCGAATCCCCTGCGGCGTGACGCCCACCTTAATCAAGAACCACCCCATCATAGATCTCTGCGCGCACGGAATCCAGACCAACACCAACCACAAATC
>JBDRLR010000100.1:0-9285 GCA_043812855.1 Nanobdellota archaeon
ACGGACCGGGACTACGTCCCGCAGCCCGAGCCGCAGGTGGATGTTCCGACGGCCACGCCGCCTGACGTTTCGGACCTGCCGTCTACGGATCCTTCCTTCACACTTGAATCCTATGACTTCTACTACAACACGCCTATTCCTAAGCGTCTGACCTGTCAGGGTGAGGACATCAGTCCCCATCTCAAGTGGACCGATCCGCCGCAGGGAACAGAAAGCTTCGCCGTCTCCGTCTTCGACCCTGACGCGAGGCAAGAGGGCTGGACGCATTGGCTTCTCATCGATATTCCTGTGGATCAGCGGGTGATCGAGAAAGGGAGTGCGGCAGGCACGGAGATCGAGAATGATTTCGGCCGCCTTTCCTACGGTGGTCCCTGTCCGCCTGAAGGCAAGCATCGCTACATCTTCACGGTCTACGCCTTGGACGTTCCGTCATTGGATGGAGTCACCAAGGAGAACTTCTTTGATGTGGTCCCGCAGCATGCATTGGCGAGCGCCAAGACTATTGGGTTGTATCAGAAGTCATGAGCGTCACTCCGCTCATTTCCACTGGTTTGGGTATGCCCATCACGTCGAGCAGTGTCGGCGCGACGTCCATCAGTCCGCCGCCGACGCGAAGCTTCCGGCCTTTCAGCGCCTCGCTTACCAGGATGAATGGCACAGGGTTCGTCGTGTGCGCTGTGTTGGGGCTTCCGTCGGCGAACGTGGCGCATTCGGCGTTGCCGTGGTCTGCGGTGACGAGGACGGCTCCGCCGCGCGAGAGCGTCGCCTCCACGATCACTTGCAAAGCCCGGTCGACGGCTTCCAGCCCTTCGAGGATCTTGGAGTATTTGCCCGTGTGGCCGACCATGTCTCCGTTGACGAGGTTGGTGATGATGACGTCGTAGTTGTCCATTTCGGTCACGATGCGGCTGGCGATCTCGTCGGCGCACATCTCGGGCGCTAGGTCATAGGTGGATACCTTCTTGCTAGGGATCATCACTCGGTCCTCGCCAGGAAATGGTTTTTCGACCTGCGCGTTGAAGAAGTACGTGACGTGGGCGTACTTCTCAGTCTCGGATATGCGCAGCTGTTTTCGTCCCAGGTCGGACAATACTTCTCCGAGCACGTTGACAGCGGATGGATTCCCGAACGCCGCTTCCGCATGTACGCCTCCGTAGTATTCCATCATGCAGACGTACTTCACCCCGAGCCGCACGCGTCGAAAGCCGGCGAAATCCTCGTCGACGAAGGCGTGGGTCAACTGTCGCATGCGGTCTAGCCGGTAATTGAATGCGATGACTGCGTCGGTCCCCTTCATGCCAGAATATCCTGTGATGATGCGTGGCGTGATGAATTCGTCGGTTTCCCCTGCGGCATAGCCCTCGTCGATGGACTTCATGGCGTCCGCGGACGTAGTCCCCGTCCCTTTCACGAGGGCGTCGTATGCGATTCGGGTCCGTTCCCAGTTGTCGTTGCGGTCCATGGCGTAGTATCTGCCCATCAGAGTCCCGACGCGCCCCACTCCGATCTTCTGCATCTCGTCGAGCAGTTCAGACATATAGATCTTGGCGGATTGCGGTGCCGTGTCGCGTCCGTCGGTGAACACGTGCACGCAGACGCGATCAGCGGCGACTTTCTGCTGCGCGCACACCTTAAGCAGCGCGTACAGGTGGCGTGAGTGCCCGTGCACTCCTTGGTCTTGCACGAGTCCCATCAGATGGATGGTTCCCCCCGTCCGTTTGACGTGTCGGCAGGCGTCGACGAAGCATTCTTTGGTGAAGAAGCTTCCGTCGGATATGGAGTCGTCGATGCGGACCAGGCTTTGGGGAATCACCCGCCCTGACCCCATCGTCATGTGGCCGACTTCGCTGTTGCCCATGTAACCAGAAGGCAGCCCGACGGACCGTCCGGAGGCGTTGAGCATAGTCACAGGATACCTCGACATCAGTGTGTTCGTGTAGGGTGTCTTGGCGTCAGAGATCGCGTTTCCCTTCGTATTCTCGCTGGATCCCCATCCGTCGCGGATGACGAGCAGGTAGGGTGTCATCGTCATCGTTCAGGTTCAGCGTGTCCGGAAGCGCCGAAAGACGTTGTTGAGGCTCTCGAGTTGGTGGATCGCGTTGCGCGTGATGAGTTCGGCGTACTTGACGTCCGCCTGGGCGATGGGTGAGTCTTGTTTGCCTTGCATCTTGCTCAGTTCCCGATCGTACACGGCAAGCATGTGCGCGACGCGGTTGTACATCTTGAGGTCTTCTCGGGTGATGTCGATGAGCCGGTCGAGCTCTTCATGGACTTCACGGTCGAAGGCCTCGGCGTGGGTCTTCAATGCCTTGGAATCATGGGTCTTGGCGTCTTTCTTGAGCAGTTCCAGGAATTCGAGGATGTGTCGGTCCAGCTTCTTGACTTCGTGGACGTCTGAGAAGATGCGGAACATCGTCATCTCCCTTGCGGTCTTGCGCTGCTTTCGGAAATGATCTAGTTTCTTCTTGCTGTGGATGCTCTCACCTCGTGCTGGCTAGAGGTCCGTCCCTATTTAAAATTATCGTTGACGGCTCAGCATCAGCCTGGAGTTTCGTGTGCTGCGTCGATTCCGTCCTTACGGGCGAACACCGTCCTGGTTTCAAGAGGGTCGAAAAGGGGGAAGCCCCAGACGGGGATATGTCGACCTGAACCTGATTGGGTGCGTGTTCGCAGGTCGGAATCCTCTCCTGCCACCTCGTCGACCACAAGGATTATATAGATAAACGCCTCCGCAAGGCCTATGGGGGATGTGTTTCCGTTCGGTAAGCAGAGGATGGTCCAGGAGGACGCTGACGGCCTCGTCCTTGCCGGCGAGGAGGGTGATCTGCTCAGTGGCGTTGCGGACCATGTCGTCTTCTTCGGCAGTGACGGCGATCAGCCGCATGAGCGTGTCGCAAGGATCGGCATCCTCAAGGATGGCACCATAGGCACCTTCAATAACGCGGATAGCACCCATCCGATGGGTGGTGACCGTTATAATTACTTGACGTTCGTGCCGAACATCCAGCTGCAGTATCAGGGCAAGCGTGTCATGCCCGTGTCCATTGCGTATGAGGATTTTGAGGGCTCCCCGATCGAGATTGTCTCGATGAGGTACGTCGTGGACGACACTGAGGTCCTCGCCCAGGTATTCTGTAGCCAGGAGGGTGTCGGCCTTGCCATCGTGCGTCCCCAGCGCCCCATCCCTGATCTCGCCTTCGGATTTGGCCCGGGTGGTCCTTTGATGGGCTTTCGTAATATCGAGGACAAGCAGATGCGAACAGGCCTGCTCAAGATGCGTCAGATCCATCTGGCCGACCTCAAGACGCTTCACAGGGATGGTGCGATCAACGCATTCCTCCCTCTGCGGTTCGCGAAGCTGCCTGACTATCGTTTGGGTTTCATCGGTTTCAGCAAGGCGGATGACGGTGCTTTGTACGCTTCGTTCTCCTTGGGCACGAAGGTGGACTTGGTGCAGTGGGTCAAGCGGCACAAGGCCAAGGTGGGAATTGAGGATGGGCTGCTCAAGGCGGTCAGGGATGAGGCTGTCCGTGAGAGTGGCCAGAGGAAGAAGATAGTCCGGGATTGGGTCTTGCATTTCCATCATGTCGTGAAATACGCAAGAGGAGTCCTTCCCAATAGGATCCCTTTGGACTTCAGCAAGGCGAAGAAGGGTGCTGACTGGGGGTTTCAGATTGATCAGGTATGCATTCCTATCCGTGTCTTCTACAAGATAGGGGAGCTGGTGCAGATGCAGCAGACTCCTGCTGATGCGGAGTTGAGGGACTACATCGCGCGGCTTCGCGGCGACGGGAAGTTTGCGGATCTCATCAAGGCGTATGATGTCGCTGGCCTCACATTGCTGATGCATTACGATGACGCCACGACTTCGGTGAGTCCTTCCCCTCCCTTTGATTGGTTGAGCCAGGTCACCAGCAAGGTCGATGACATCCAGTATCCTGCGAGCGCAGGCTACGAGTTCGAGTGGTTCCGTGACGCCGCAAGGATCCTTGAGGAGATCGCGGCCATGGGTCATCATGACATCCGTGATGATGTGCACATGTATGCCTTGGCGTGGCCGACGGTGTCGTATCTGATGGCTCAGCTTGAGCGGCGTCTCTCGGCGAAGTCGGATGAGGAGCTCTCGCGCAATCTGCACACCTTCTGTCCGTGGGAGCGTTTCCAGGGCGACCTCTTCTACGGCAGGGTGCATGTCGCCAACGCGATCCGTAATGCGACCAAGATGGCAAGGGTGCTCTTGGAGAAGCGCAAGCAGCTCTACGCGTCGCAGTCGAGATATAATTACATTGTCTCTGAGGAGCTTGAGGCGCTGGAGCGCAAGGTTGATGAGTGGCCGCGGATCTATGAGAAGTTCAAGCAGCACAGTCTTGCCCTTTTCTGGGATGAGGAAGGGTTCTTTCACCGAGGTCGCCTCATCGGCGAGCCCAAGGAGCGGGATACGGAGGTGGACTCCTCGACGCTTGAGGCCATCACGACGAATTTCCTTGACTTCGCGGTCGATCGGGAATTGGTCATGGCGCGTCGTCTGCTCGATACCGTCGCCAAGAGGTGTCGCAGCCAGGTGGGCGGGTTCAAGAGGATGGAGCATGAGTATTACATCGGTCAGAATCCTTGGATTGTGTGTTCGATGCAGCATGCGTGCGCTTGTCTCAAGCTGGCCGAGCATCTCGCGGAGTCGGACGTCGACGCGGCGAAGCGGTATTTTGTGCTGGCCTATCAGGATCTGCGGTGGACGTATGACAACGCCAGCTGTGCCTTGACCTTGCCTGAGCAGGTCTATGTGGACAAGCGGGCCTTGCCTCAGGTCGCCGCGCTGAGGTCTTGGGTTGGTGTGCTTGCGTGGTCTGAGGCGGAGTATCGCAAGACCTTGCGCAGGTTCATCTTGCTGCATCAGCGATTCGCGTCGTTGGGTGTCGTCGTGGATCTGTAGTGCGAAACTTTTTATTGTAATTGATATTCAGGTGTGCGTGGCGACGAAAGCGGTCATCTTTGATTGTTGGGGCACCCTCTTCTATAGTGGACTCTCGAAGGGTGGTTGGCGTCGATTCGCCGCGGCGATCGGCATGGACTTTGATTCTGATCCTGTGCTGATGCGTGCGCTTGAGAAGCATATGATGCTTTCGCGATTTCGCTCTGAGGCAGAAGCGGTCAGGGTGTCTGCTCAAAGGTCAGGGTTTGCCTTGTCCGATGCGAGGATCAGGCGTGCGGTGGCTGTGCTCAAGGGTGGCGATCGGGGTCTGCACGCTTTCAGGGATGCCTTGCCTGCTTTGCGCAGGCTCAAGAAGCGTTACGCCCTGGCCATCTTGACGAATACGACCATGTCGAGTTTTGATGCCTTGACGAGCAAGTATGATCTGGATCGCTATTTCGATGTCATCTTGACAAGTTTCGATGTGGGCTTGCTCAAGCCTGATCCTGCGTTCTTTCGTCTTGCGGCCAAGCGCCTGGGCGTCTCTGTCAAGGATGTCGTCATGGTCGGGGATTCAATCGCAAGTGATATGGTCGGCGCAAGAAATGCGGGGATGCGAGGCATCCTCATCGATCGAAAAGGTGCGAAGCAGAGGTATCCTGTGCGGGTGCGCTCTCTTGCCGGGCTGGATGCCTTGCTCTGATCCGATCGATGATGTCTTCGAGCGGTCTGATCGGTCTTCCTGTGGATATATCGATGAATGCATGGGTCGTCTGTGCGCGGGCGATGACGTTTCCGTCGCTGATCATGGCGTGATGTATCTGCAGGCGGGCGCCTCCATCATAGTGGATCCCTGACGCTATCGCCGTGTTCAGGTACGCGGTCTGTGTGAGTTTGGCGACGTAGCGGGCGATTGTCACGAAGAGGCCTATGCCGCGTTCGATGAGTGTTATGTCTTTGATTCCGTACGATTCTTGGGTGTTCTCGCGGGAGATGTCGAAGTAGAGTGGGAGGTCTTCTGCGCGGATGAGTCCGAAGTCGTCGCGAAGCGGTGTTGCCTTGCCGTCGGTCGTGATGGGCAGGCTAGGTCCGGTCGCAAGGGAGGGTGTCAGGACGCGCGGACTGTATGCTGCCGTTGCAATGATTGTTTCGTCGCGGCGCATGGTGTATGTGGCGTTTCCATCGCGGTGGATCTCCACACGGTCTCCTGCGTGCACTTGTCTTGCATACGCATAGCGAGCCTCGACGAGTGGTCCTTTGGGGCCATCTGCTGCTTCGTGGGCGAGCAGGAAGTAGCGTGAGAATCTGCTGTTGTTGAGGTGTCCGTACTTGTCCGTGTCTTCTTCTTGGATGACGAATCGGTGGATCTGCACGGTCAACGGACACCTATGCTCTCTTTAATAGTTGTCGGCGGGCGCCTTATGAGTGGAGATGAGGGCGTGGCGGTTCACTTCGTCTTGAGCAGGCGGTTCACTTCGTCGCGGAATTCGTCGAGGTCGGTGAACTCGCGGTAGACGCTTGCGAATCGGATGTAGGCGATCTTGTCGAGCCGACGGAGTTTCTTCATGACGAGCTGTCCGATCTTTTTTGTGGACACTTCGCTTGCGTTCTCGTTGCGGAGTTCCGTCTCGATCTCGTCGACCAATGCGTGGATGGCGTCGGTCTCGACGGGCCGCTTCTCGCAGGCCTTGATCATGCCGCTCATGACTTTGTCGCGGCTGAACATCTGCCGGTCGCCGCTCTTCTTGATGACCATGAGCGGTACTTCTTCGACGTGCTCGTACGTGGTGAATCGTTTCTCGCACTTGAGGCATTCGCGTCTGCGCCGCACGCTCTCATCGCTCTCTCTGCTGTCGACGACTTTGGAGTCGGGGTGGTGGCAGTGGGGGCATTTCATGGTCAGGTGTGTGTCACGTCGTTGACGTGCGCTTTGGCGTCTTGCACGAATCGGTTCATGTCTTCTTGGCTGAATGGAGTCATCTTCTGGAAAGCGCTGTCGTGCGCGTGCTCGGGTCGGAATGTCTGCACGACGTATCGTCGGGCTCCGCTGATGTCCATCGCGATGTTGCGGGCGCTCAAGGTGCTGTGGGCCCCGTTTACGAGTGTGGTGCGGAATTCGTGCGCGACGTCTGAGTGCATCAGTATCTGTATTGATGACTTGATGTTGTTGAAGAGTTCTTCGGTCAGCGCGTTTCCGCACACAAAGTTGTATTCGCGGTAGTTCAGCGGAGCTTTGACGTCCATCGCCACGTAGTCCACGAGCCCTGCTTGCAGCAGCGATCCGAGCATGGTGGGGTTCGTGCCGTTGGTGTCGAGTTTGACGGCAAGTCCCATCTCTTTGATGCGCGCCAGTAGCGCGGGCAGGTCGCGATGCAGGGTGGGTTCGCCGCCGCTGACGCATACGCCGTCGAGCAATTCCTTGTTCTCAAGAAGATATGCGAGTACGCTTTCTTCGGTGATCTGCCTGTTTCCTTTCACAAGCGAGGCGTAGTTGTGGCAGTAGCCGCATCGCAGGTTGCATCCTGCAAGGAAGATCGTCGCGGCGACCTTGCCCGGATAGTCATTCAAGCTCTGCTTCTGCAATCCGCCGATCTTCATGGAGCGCCTTGTCGTATTTCTCTCGTTGCTTCCATTCTTCTTGCTTGCCTGCGTTCCACTGGTCTACGGGGCGCAGGTATCCGACGATGCGGCTGTAGACTTCGCAGCACGTCTCTTTTCCGTTCTCCGTGCAGGTGGGGCATGTCTTGTGTTCGCCGAAGAGGTATCCGTGCTCTTCGCAGATGCTGAAAGTCGGTGTGATGGTGAAGTAGGGTAGCTTGAAATTGCTGCATACTTTCTTCACCAGGCTCTTGACTGCTTCGGCGCTGGGTCGCTTCTCGCCAAGGTACACGTGGATGACTGTTCCTCCGGTGTACTTGGTCTGCAGGCCGTCCTGTATGCGCAGGTTCTTGAAGAGGTCGTCCGTGTAGTATACGGGTAGGTGGGAGCTGTTGGTGTAGTAGGGCTCCGCGCCGTTCTGCCATGCTGCGTTGTTGGCGACCAGGATGTGCGGGATGGTCTCCTTGTCGATGCGGGCCAGCCGGTACGCCGTCCCTTCGGCGGGCGTGGCTTCCAGGTTGTACATGTGCCCGGTCGTCTCCTGGAACTCTGCCAATCGGTCGCGCATATGGTCGAGCACGCGTTCGGCGAAGCTGATCCCTTCTGCGCTGCCGATGTCTTGTCCTAGGTAGTTGAGGCAGCATTCATTCAAGCCCACCAGGCCTATCGTCGAGAAGTGGTTCTGCCAGTACTTGTCGTGTTTGGCCTTCACGCCGCGCAGGTAGTGGTGTGAATACGGAAAGAGCCCTCGCTCGGTCAGGTTCTCAAGGACCTTGCGCTTGACCTCGAGCGAGTTGCGTGCCAGTTCCAGGACGCGGTCGAGGTGCATGAAGAATTCTTCGTCGTTCCCGGCGAGGTAGCCGAGGCGTGGCATGTTGATCGTCACGACGCCGATGCTGCCGGTGAGTGGGTTGCTTCCGAACAGGCCGCCTCCACGTTTTTGAAGCTCGCGGTTGTCGAGGCGTAGGTGGCAGCACATGCTGCGCACGTCCGAGGGGTCCATGTCTGAGTTGACGAAGTTGGAGAAGTAGGGGATGCCGTATTTCGCCGTCATCTCCCAGATCTCGGTGTAGTTGGGGTTGTCCCAGTCGAAGTCTTTGGTGATGTTGTAGGTGGGGATGGGGAAGCTGAAGACGCGTCCGCTTGCGTCTCCTTCCGTCAGGGTCTCGACGAGGGCGCGGTTGAACGTCACGATTTCCTCGTTGAAGTCTCCGTACGTCTCCTTCATGTAGGTGCCGCCGATGATGACGGGCATGTCCTTCATGAAGTCGGGGCAGTGCAGGTCCAGCGAGATGTTGGTGAATGGTGTCTGGAATCCTACGCGTGTCGGCACGTTGATGTTGAAGAGGAATTCTTGCAGCGCCTGCCTGACTTCTTTGTACGTCAGATTGTCGTAGCGGATGAATGGGGCAAGGAACGTGTCGAAGTTCGAGAATGCTTGCGCTCCCGCGGCTTCTCCTTGCATGGTGTAGAAGAAGTTGATGATCTGGCCCAGTGCGGTCCGTAGGTGTTTTGGCGCTTTGCAGCTGACTTTGCCTTTGACGCCGCGAAAGCCGTTCTCAAGCAGGTCCTGCAGGTCCCATCCGACGCAGTAGGGGCCTAGGATGCCTAGGTCGTGCAGGTGGAATTCGCCGCGGACATGGGCGTTCTTGATCTCTTCAGGGTAGACATTGTCGAGCCAGTATTGTGATGCGACGATGCTTGAGACATGGAAGTTGAGTCCTTGCAGCGAGTACGTCATGTTGGCGTTCTCTTTGATGCGCCAGTCTTGCATGGTG
>JBDRLR010000101.1:0-8743 GCA_043812855.1 Nanobdellota archaeon
TGTAGAGATCCTTGGACTCCTTGTACTGCTCCTTGATGAGCTTGCGATGATCCTTGGCCAGATCCTTATCCAGCTTCTTTCTATCCTTTGCGAGATTCGGATCCGAGAAGAAGTCGTCGAGCTTGCCGACCGTCTGGACTATTTTCTTGACCGCAATATCCTTCGCGTCAGCCATAAGAACGCTCACCCTCCTTCACACTCATCGCAATTCGACCAACAACTCAGTCACCTGAAGATCCTGACCCGCCGCAGATATGACGACCGCGTTCGTCCCCTCACGCACATACTGAGTGACATCATAGACAAACGTGCCCGCCTTCTGATTCAGGTTCGCCTTGCGACCATTCACGCTCACCACACCCCGCTTGAGGACCTCATCGTCGGCGAAGTTGAGCACGAGCACCGCATTGGCCTTACGGAACCTAGTGAGCGAATAGAGGTCAGGAGGAAGCTCGAAATACAGCGTAGGATCCAGCGGCCTCTCCAGACGCGTCTGCACCTTGATCTGATCGATTGAGAATGAACCAAAGGGAGTCGAGAATGAAATCACGTTGTCATCCGGACCAAGCTTGGAAATGGCCACCTCCACCTTATTGACCGCGTTGCAACTGGGCACCGTGCTGTAGACCGTGTCGAAATTCAGAGTTATGAAGAGCGGCGCGCCCTGCCTCACATCGCACAACGGACGGAAATACAGCGTCGACGTCTGCAGAAGGTCGAACTCTGCTGTGGGAATCGCGAAGTGCTGCTCACTGAACGTGCGCGAAACATCAGTGATGTCACCAGCCACGAGGATGTTCTCAAGCTGATACTCGTTCGTCTGCCAGAACGCCCCACCGGGGCCAGAGACTGAGAACGAGATATTGTTCGTCTTCAATAGCAGGTCGCTGTCCAGGCGTATCGGCTTGATGCTGCCAGCGGCGTACTGCGTGTTGGCGATGACGTTGCCATTGAGAGAAACCATCAGGCTGCCCGACGCCTTGATGACATTGAAGGTGAGGACGAGATTCGAGCTCATGTCAGGATCGATCGTGAAGGTGACATGCTGGGAGGTCTCGTCGAAGACCGTGCGCCTGACATGGATCGAATCAACACTCTTGATCTCGAACGCCCCCGTCTGCGAGAACACCTTCACCGGGGCGATGTCATGATCCGCAGTCGCGGTGCGCTGATAGTAGACTGTCCCTATTGGCTCGCGCAACAAGACGATCGGCTGCTGCAGACCACCCTCAGGAGGAACGACGACCCCGCCGCCGCCTCCACTGGGCTCATCACCCAGAAGATCCGCACGCTCGGCAGGCGGAAGAAACATGATGTAGACGACGATCAGAGCCGCCACGATGGCAAGAAGCACCGCAGAGCCGCTGGCAGACTGGCCACGCCTTGATTTCATGGCAAAATCCTGAGATACAGGCTATATAAATTTATTGGTTTATATGGCGCGAGGCCCGACGTGGACGCAAGCACAGGCCCTCGCGGCGACACCGCAATGGTTTTAAAGCGACGCAGCCGTCGAAGGCGGATGAGAATCCTCAAACAAGACCCTCGAGCAGGCATACTGACCCTGCTTGCGGAATCAGGCGAAGACTTCTGGTTCTTGAGCAGGATCATCGACACCGGAGACGATGTGCGCGGCACCGCGGAGCGAAAAGTGAAGATCGGAAGCGGCGAGAACGCAAGCACCACCCGAAAGAAGTTCACCGTCACCATCAAGACGACGAACGTAGAATACACCCCGCAGGCCATACGCATCAACGGAACCATCCTCGAGGGACCAGACGACATGCCGCGAGGCGCCCATCAGGCGATCGCAGTGCAAGAAGGCGACCAGATCACCATCACCAAGAGCCAATGGCTCAGCTACCACCGACAGATCATCGACGACGCGCTCACCCAGTCGAAGGAGACGCAGCTACTCGTCATCTTCGACCGATCAGAAGCCATCATCGCTACGCTGAAGAGCACGGGGCACACTGTGCTTTGCACCCTCAAAGGCAACGTCGCACAGAAGCGCGTCGAGAACGCACATACGCAGGACTTCTTCGCACAACTCGCCAAGGCAGTGCAGGAGCAAGACCGCACCCACAAGAGCTCACACATCATCCTGGCAAGCGCCGCGTTCTGGAAAGACTACCTACGGAACGCCATGGAAAAGGACATGCTGAGCAGATGCATAAGCACCACCTGCTCAGAAGTGAACGTGAGCGCAATCCCTGAAATACTCAAACGGCCTGAACTCAAAGCGGCGCTGCACGCCGACCGGAGCGCGCGCGAAGAGAATCTTATCGCGGAGATCCTCACCGCAATCTCCAAAGACAAGGCTTGCTACGGCATGCTGGACACTGGCAAGCACGCCAACATGGGCGCCATCGAGACCGCCATCATCAGCGAGACACTCATCAACCGCACACGGCAAGACGGACGATACGACCGCCTGGCGGCAATCATGCGCGCAGTAGAGCAAGGGAAAGGAATGATCAGCATCGTCAGCGGAGAGGGCCCCTGCAAGCAACTCGACGGCCTTGGAGGCATCGCAGGAACGCTCAGGTGGACCACATGACTGAGGAACAAGAGAATGACTACGTGACGGCCGATGACATCCTCATCTGGACCCTGCGCAAAGAAGAGCTCTCCGACATCGACGAAACATACGCCATGCGCATCCTTGCCGATGAACTGCGCAGACACCACGTCAAGACGCCCATCATCGACAGGACGCACCGGCAAGCGCAACGCAACAAGGACGTGCGTGAGGCGATGAAGGCCGCACGGAGCCGACTGCGCGAAGTCTACGGAGCGTTCAAACAGGTTTCCCTTGGCAAGGTGGATCTGCTGCTCGACGCACTGCAGCGCGATCCCGACAGCCAAACGATCCATCGCGAGATCCTCTCACTCCACCAATCAACCAAAGAGAGACTCGATCACTACGCCGAGATGTACCAATCGATATGGAATGTCACAGGGACCCCCAGAAGAATACTCGACCTTGGATGCGGACTCAACCCCATCGCATACCCCTCCATGGGATGCCGCCCTCACTACGTCGCCAATGAAGTCTCCGAAGCATACTGCGCAGCCATCCGACGCTATTTCAAGATAGGAGGGATCGAAGGAGAGGCGTTCTCGTACGATCTGACATCTTTCACCGCAAACCAATCCACCACCTTCCTCAAGAGCGACGTGTGCCTGATGCTCAAGATCGTCGACACCCTCGAGACTGTCAGCAGAAACAGCGCATGGCGGCTCATCGAAGGCATCCCTTCTACGTGGTTCGTCGTCTCATTCCCCACGACATCACTAGGAGGCATGAAGACGATCCCTGACCGCAGACGCGCGTGGTTCGAGAACATGCTCAAGCACCACAACATCACCCCGACCACATTCCACATCCCCCACGAACAATTCTACGTCTTCGCAAACCCCAAGACAATCACCACCAACACATAGTCATTCGTGCTCCAATGGTGCCGAAACGACACTGAAACTGGTACCATTCGCACAGAGTGAAAAAAAGGAACATATAAATAGTAGTTAAGATAAGTGAGAATCTAAAAGGGGTGAAGCATTACCCTTACGGAGGGGTATTATGATTGTCAAGGAGGAGTTTTTGAGTAAACTGCGCAGATATTTCGCGCTCAACCTGTACGAGGTCAAGATATGGACCGCACTACTCTCCCGTGGAGTCTCCACCGCAGGAGAACTCTCAGACATAGCCAACGTGCCACGATCACGCTCCTATGACGTCCTCGAAAGCCTCGAGAAGAAAGGCTTCGTCGTCATGAAGCTCGGAAAGCCCATCAAGTACATCGCGGTGCCGCCGAAAGAAGTGGTCGATCGCGTCAAGAAGAACATCAAGGGTGAAAGCGATGAACGCATCAAGAGACTCGACGAACTCAAGACGACCGATGTCGTCACCGAACTCAACTCACTGCACACCCAAGGCGTGGAACTCATCGAACCATCAGACCTATCAGGATCTCTGAAAGGCAGACACAACCTCTACAACCATCTAGAGATGACAATCAAGAACGCACAGCAGTCAGTCACCATGATGACGACCGCGCAAGGGCTGATGCGAAAGGCAGAAGCGCTCAAACCGATCTTCGCAGACCTCAAGAAGAAGGGCGTCGACATCAAGATCGCCGCTCCACTGAGCAAGGAGACCGAAGGAGCCGTGCGCGACCTGGGCGGCCTGGCCGAGATCAAGCACACCGACATGAAGAGCAGATTCACCATCGTGGACAACAAGAACCTCGTCTTTATGGTCATGGACGACAAGGAAGTCCACCCCACCTATGACATCGGCATCTGGATCACCACGCCATTCTTCGCCTCCGCACTGCAGAACATGTTCGACGAGGCATGGAAAGGCATGAAATAGCCCCTGGCCGCTGAAGAATATTTTTAAATGACGCACATCTACTAGAAGCGTGACCGACATCATCGCAGGACTGCACCCTCTGGAGCGTAGGGCAATACCACACTTGGCAGCCAGCAACACGCTCAGCGATCTGTGCGAGCGAAGCGGCATGGCTGAGGTCGAGGCGACACGCGCCATCCAATGGCTCTCAAACAAGGACGTCCTGTCAATCGAGAACTCCACGCGCGAAGAGATCTTCATCGACACCAACGGACAACGATACCAGACCATCGGGCTGCCTGAGCGAAGGCTCATCAACTTCCTTCACCGCAATAAGACATTCGCATTCACTGACGCAAAGAAAGCAGACCTCGAAGCGGAAGAAGTCGGACCCGCGCTCGGATTCCTCAAGAAGAAAGCGCTCGTGGAGATGAACGACAACGTCGTCACGCTGAGCGCGACAGGACTGGCATTCTGCGCAACGAAGAAGAAGTGGCTTGAAGAAGACTTCCTCACAGACACATTCCCAAAAGACAAGAAGACACTCAGCGACGAAGCCAAATACTCTTTCGCCAGCCTGGCAGGCAGAAAAAAAATCGTGGCCATCCGCCAGATCAAGGAAAAACACATCGCGCTCACCGACGATGGAAAGGCGCTGGTCGCCCGATTCAAGGACACCGCAGCATACGAAGATAGGCTCACTGCTGAGATGCTCAAGAGCGCATCATGGAAAGGAAAGAAGTTCCGCGCATACGACGTCACCATCAACGTCCCGGCGATCCACGGAGGCAAACGACACTTCGTCAACCAAGCCAAGGAATACGCGCGCCGCATCTGGCTCGACATGGGCTTCCAAGAGATGCACGGCCAGATAATCAACACTTCATTCTGGAACTTTGACGCACTCTACACCGCACAAGACCACCCCGTCCGCGAGATGCAGGACACATTCTACATCAGGAACCCGGCAAAAGGCGCCCTGCCCAAAGGCGCATTGAAGACAGCCATACAAGCGACCCACCAAGACGGAGGCAAGACCTCCAGCACAGGATGGAGCTACAACTGGGACGAGGAAGAAGCCCGAAAGAACGTATTGCGTACGCACACGACCGTCCTGAGCGCACTGACCCTATCGAAACTGCGCAAAACAGACTACCCAGCCAAGTTCTTCTCATTCGGCCGATGCTACCGCAACGAAGCCGTCGACTGGTCTCACCTCTTCGAATTCAACCAGACCGAAGGGATCGTCATCGATCCCAACGCGAATTTCCGCCACCTCCTCGGCTACCTGAGGGCGTTCTTCTCAAAGATGGGATTCGAGAAGGCACGCTTCCGACCCGCACATTTCCCCTACACCGAACCCAGCGTCGAGATCGACGTCTTCCACCCTGCCCGCAAAACATGGATCGAACTAGGCGGCGCGGGCATGTTCCGACCCGAAGTCGTGGTCCCCCTCCTCGGCCACGACGTCCCCGTCCTGGCATGGGGCCCAGGATTCGACCGCATCATCATGGACCACTTCGCAATCAACGACATGCGCGACCTGTACCGCAACGACCTGCGGCAGCTGCGCGAGATGAAATACTGGACGAGATAATATGCCAACCATCACCCTGAACAAGACTGTATTCGAACGACTCGTCGGCAAGAAGCTTCCGCTGAACACACTCAAGGACAGGATCAGCATGCTCGGAACAGACCTTGAGCGGATCGAAGGGAACACCATCGAGGTAGAAGTCTTCCCCAACCGACCAGACATGCTCTGCGAGCAGGGATTCGCACGGGCATTCAGCTCATTCATCGGAGTGAAGACTGGACTGCGCACCTATCACGTCGAGACCAGCAAACACCAACTCATCGTCGAGAAGACGCTGCCCAAAGAATGGACGCACGCGTACGCGTGCATCGTACGAGGACTCAAATTCGACGACGAGAAGATCCGCGAAGTCATCCAGATCCAAGAGAAGCTCGGCGTCACCATGCTCCGCCGCCGAAAGAAAGGAGGCATAGGACTCTATCCGCTGGAGAAGATCACGTTCCCCATACGATTCGCCGGACTCGACCCAGACGCGATCCGATTCCGACCGCTCGAGCACGACACGACACTAACCGGACGGCAGATCCTCAACAAGCACCCCACAGGAAGAGAATACGCCCACCTCGTCGAGGGCTGGAAGCGATTCCCAGTCTTCATCGACGCGAACGGAGTCATCATGTCTATGCCGCCGATCATCAACAGCCACGACGTCGGCAAGATCGACCACACCACGACCGACGTGTTCCTCGAGATCACAGGCAACGACCCCAAAATCCTGCGCACCGCACTCGCCATCATCGCCACCGCGCTCGCAGATATGGGCGGCCGCATCCAAAGCATAACCTGCACCCAGCAGGACGGAACCAAGGAGTCCATGCCCAACCTCGCGCCAAAGAAGATGCGGTTCGACCTGACGCACTGCAACCGCTGGCTCGGACTCAAGCTGACCCAGGCAGAAGCCAAGGCGCTCCTCGCACGCATGGGCCACGGACACCAGGACAAGCACGCCCTCGTCGCAGCCTACCGCGCCGACATCATGCATCCCGTCGACCTCTTCGAGGACATCGCGATCGCCTACGGCTACGACCAATTCAAAGAAGAGATCCCCAACATATCCACCATAGCAAAGGAACATCCGCTCGAAGTGCTGGGCACACGGGTCGCCACGATCCTCAGCGGCCTGGGACTTCTGGAACTGAACACCTACACTCTCACGAACACACGCATCCAGCGCGACAACATGCGCACCGACACCGACGTCGTCGAAGTTCTCAACCCCGTCAACGTCGACTACAATGCAGTCAAGGCCTGGCTGGTCCCAACCCTCCTCGAGACACTCTCCAAGAACAAGCACAATGAATATCCCCAACACATCTTCGACATAGGCACCGTCTGCAAGAAGGGCCAAAGCGAGAGCGGAGTCGTCGAAGAAACACACATCGCAGCAGCGCTCTGCGACGCGACAGCAGACTACACGAAGATACGACAAGTCCTCGACCATCTCCTGCGCATGCTCGACATCAAATACACGATACGAGCGACCAACCACCCTTCATTCATCGAAGGAAGAGCAGGAGCGATCATCATCAACGGCCACGAAGCCGGCCTGATCGGCGAAACACACCCAGAAGTCCTGAGCAACTTCGAGCTCACTATGCCTGTGGCAGTACTCGAACTCACGCCGTCTTGGCTTTCTTCACCGATTTCTTGATAGGAGCAGGCTCGACGGGAGAAGCCTTCTTGGCCCTGCGCACCTTCGTCGGACGCGGCGCTGCAACCTTAGGTTTGGTATCCACTACCGACCAGCCCTCCTTCTCGAACACAGCCTTGA
This sequence comes from Nanobdellota archaeon, assembly GCA_043812855.1. Lineage (GTDB taxonomy): Archaea > Nanobdellota > Nanobdellia > Woesearchaeales > JAHJEM01 > JBDRLR01. The sequence continues at coordinate 7,729 of JBDRLR010000101.1, forward strand.
CGGCAGCGTGATCAGCGCCCTTCTTGAGCTTGAGAACCTGGTCCAGCGGTTCGAGATGACGCACATTGCACTTGCGTCGCCTGGTCTGACCATCGATGAGCACAGTGTGCTCATCCACTACATCAACGATGACACATCGCTTATTGGAATCCCTGCCTGCAAGCTTGACACACACACGACCAATCTCGATAACCATTCTTTCCTCCCTCCCTTCAGAAACGCACCGTCACCGCATGCGCAGAGAGACTATCTCCATGCACTCTTAATCTTCTGCCTTGACGCCTTACTGCTCAGCACGCCCCCGAACGGACGGGAAGGGCGCTTGCTCGACTTCGGCGCGCGACGAGCCTCCGCAGGCGTCATCCTAGGTATCCCTGGAAGAGGCACACCTGTCACGGCACAATGCGGCTGACGCGTCTTTCGAGCCCTATACTGGACCCTCGACACGCCACCTGGAGCGCGCACCGTCACCTTGATCTTCGAACCGGATTTGAAACGTCCTTGAGGCATATCCGGCTGAGCAGCAGACCCCATTTATAAAGGTATTCTCTGTCGAGGGCTCCGTCCTACGTCTCGTCTTTCTGGTGATGCAGCCTCGCTGTAGGCAAGGCCGGGAACGCGGCGAAGCGCAGTGACTCTGCCTTGGATTCGTTGCAGACGAGGGCACTTCGTTGCGCCCTCGTCGAGTTCTCCCGGACCGCGAGGGAGGCAAGATGCTCCGCGGCATCACGAAATGAGGCGTTTCTGAAGACATAGGGCAGAGTCCTCTACCGACCCGCTCTACGATAGCTTGAGCGCCCTGCGCAGAAGCAGGCTGACGGCCAACGACATGAAGAAATACGTGCCCAACCAGCCCGGATGCCAACCGAACAGGCTGAAATCACCGAAGGGATGCACACGCTTGAGCTTCACCTCGATCGACCTGAGCGGAGAGTCCTTGATACGCTCTATGGGCTGCTCATACCTGCCATCCGTCGAGATGAGCACGGTCCTGGCGTACTCAGAGCCAGCATAT
>JBDRLR010000102.1:0-3715 GCA_043812855.1 Nanobdellota archaeon
CAGAAGACACGATTGGACATGTTGTCCATCTTGAGGCCGAGCGCCATGCCCGCCGCCTGCGAAAGACCGCTGCCCAAGGGACCCGACGAGGTCTCGATACCCGGCAAAGACTGCCGATGCGGATGACCCTGCAACGGAGAACCCGTGCGCCTCAATGTCTCGAGCAGATCCATCGAGAAGAAACCTCTTCTCGCCAGGGCCGCGTAGAGGACTGGACAAATGTGTCCATTGGACAGCACGACGTAATCCCTGCTCTTGCTGAGCGGACTCTTCGGGAAGACTCTGGCTTCCTGAAAATAAAGGACGGCGAAGATATCCGCCATGCCGAGCGGACCGGCAGTGTGCCCTGAAGGGATACCTGCAAGCATACGGATGACATCCTGACGCAAGGTGTTCGCCATCTTGCGGAGAGCGGCAGCGTTCATAGAAGCGCCTCCAGACGCTTGAGAGCCATGAGAGGATCCTTGGCATTCTGGATGAAGGAGCCAGCTACGAAGAGATTCGCGCCCGCTTGCTTAGCCAAAGGAAGGGTCTTGTCAGACATGCCGCCATCCACCTCGATGTCAAGATCAGGATACCACCTGCGGATCCTGCGCACCTTCTCAAGAGAATCTTGAATGAATGGGGCGCCATAGCCTCCCGGAACGACCGTCATGACCGTCGCGTGGTCGACAAATCCAAGCTCGTCACGCACCGCCTCGGCAAGAGTGTCCGGATCCAAGGCAATGCCCGTCCTCTTGCCCTTCTTGTTGATAAGCGCCAAAGCGAGGCCAAGATCCTCGCCAGTCAGATGCACGATGATCACATCGACCTTGGAGGCATTACGCTCGATCCATGGCTTGGGATCAGCCATCATCAAGTCCGCCTCCCACACCACGTCGCGCTTGGGAAGATCGAAGTCGAAATCCAAAGAACGCGCCTTGACGAAGACACCATCCATAACATCAAGCTGGATCCTCTTGACCGTCTTGGGAATGATGGCAAGACGACGCGTCAACTCCGCCTGGTCCTTGGCGATGACGGACGGAACGATCGTCATCCGCGCGCCTCCAATTGACCGATACGCTTGCGATGGCGCGCAAGCCCACTGAACGGCGTGCGCAGCCACAGCAACATGATCGACTCGGACCGCTTGACCGGGAAACTCCTTGAGCGCAGACAGAGGACGTTCGCGTCATTATCGATCCTCGACGAGCGGGCCGTGAACGCGTCATAGGCGGCAACCGCGCGTATACCCTTGAAACGGTTGGCGACGATAGCCATGCCCGTGCCTGACCCGCAGACCAGGATGCCCTTGGCCGACTTGTCCGCCTTGACCTTGGCCGCCACCTTGGACGCGATCTCAGGATAGTCCGCCGGAAGGTCATCAAAGACGCCGACATCCACGACGACGAATCCCTTAGCGACAAGGACTTGCAGCAGTCGCTCCTTGAGCCTAAAACCTGCATGGTCCGAGCCCACAATAATCCTGGATATCGAAGTATTGTCCACGTCCACCCTCAAAGCCTAGAGCGCACCCCACCGCTTAAAAACATTGCGATTCGGCTGAGATGTGGAGTACTTCACAATGAGCAGTTTGCTGCCCTGCTCGCACTACCAGGATGACTCAGGGACGGACATGTCCCCGACAACCGTTTCCACGGAAATGCGCACATTTCCGGGGCGCCGAGAATCAAAGATTCTCGAGCACGGCAGTTGACGGCGAGGTGGGTTGCAGTCTACGCCTGCAAGCCCACACCGTGGCACTCTTCCTACCACAGAGCCACGACGAGGGACTTCACGTCCCTCCTGTTTCCGTGCACGCTTGGTTAAAGGGTGCGGGGCGTCCCCCTTGTCCGTGCCCTTCTTTCTTGTCATGTGCTCGCCCTTAAGGGCAGCAATCGCAGCTTCCCACTCAACCCCACCGCTATTTTTATAAAGGTCAACAAGCCATAGTCCCCTATGAAAGCGCACACCAAATACATCATCATCAAGACGAAACGACGACGAGACTTCGTGAACCTCACCAAGGACGTCACCAAGGTCGTGGCCGAAGCAGGCATACGCGAAGGGTTCTGCCTCGTCAACTCCATGCACATCACGGCCTCCGTGTTCATCAACGACGAGGAAAGCGGCCTCAAAGAGGACTTCATGACATGGCTCGAGCACCTGGCGCCCGAGAAACCAGAGTACAAGCACCACTGGACCGGAGAAGACAACGCCGACGCCCACCTCAAACGCACCATCATGGGCCGCGAAGTCGTCATAGCCGTCACCGACGGCAAACTCGATCTAGGACCTTGGGAGCAGATCATCTACGGCGAATTCGACGGAGAACGCGAGAAGAAGGTTCTTGTGAAGATCATCGGCGAGTGAACCGCATTTGCGACCATATGAGAAAACGCCCGCAGACGCAAACCGCTCACCCGAACATCTTTGCGGGGAGCACTCTGACGGTCGCCAAGCGACTGCTGGGATGCAGACTCATCCACGAGACAGCCGATGGACGGACCGCAGGCATCATTGTCGAGACCGAAGCATACCTTCGCGACGATCAGGCGTCGCACAGCTTCCGAGGACAGACACCGCGGAACACACCCATGTTCGGGCCCGCCGGGACCGTATATGTGTACTTCACGTACGGGATGCACCACTGCTTCAACGTCGTGACGAACCGAGCCGGAGTCGGCGAAGCCGTGCTGATCAGGGCACTTGAGCCCATCGAAGGGATTGAAATCATGAGAAAACGAAGAGAAGTAGAGGACTTGCAGGTGCTCTGCTCAGGACCTGCCAAGCTCGTCGAGGCGATGGGCATCACCAAGGCGCATAACGGCACATCACTTCTCGACGGACCGCTTCGCATCGAAGCGCGGACACGAACACATTCCAAGATCACCACGACAACGCGCATCGGCATCAAAAGAGGAAGCGAGCACCTCTACCGATTCTGCATCGCAGACAATTCATCCGTCTCAGTCAATACCTTGAGAGGACCGCGTCGACCAAAGAAGGATCACCGATGAACTGATCGCGCGCGACGCGGGCGGCATCGTCGATCGACAACGATGGCTTGTAGGCCCTCTTCTCCAGAAGCGCATCACAGACATCCGCCGCAGCCACGATGTCGATGAGACGCTGGAACTGAGGACGGACCGCACGACGAGCAAGTCCTTGCCTGTCCTCCTCTCGTCTATCATCGCCACTCCTTGGATAGGGCGACGCCTTGCGCTCATGATGACCGACGACGATGTCGCGCACGCTCCCCTCACTCATCTCGCCCACGATGTCCGCGCCGTACCGAGGATGCAGTTCCATGATCCGATACTGGCCCTCAGTCAACGCGACCGGACTGTCAAGGATCGCTAGCGGAACGCGCGTCTTGCCGATATCATGCAGAAGACCACCTGTGCAGAGGACGCGTCTATCGTAATAGTTCACCTGCGATTCCTCGCCGATGTCCGTCGCGACAAGAGCGACACGGACGCTATGGGCATAGGTTGGATGATGATATTCCTGAAGCAGCCGAACGATATCCTGGACGGGCCTATGCGCAAGGACCTGCATGAGCATCCTCGACGAGGCAGGGCTACGCAGTTCCATGACTGAGGAGAATATGGTCCGTCTTTTATCTATTGCGGTCGTCAGGGTCAGAGGATCCCAGTCCAAGAATCGTTCCGCACTGCTCGCGTCGTCTTCCACACTAGATGGGCGACATGTCCCCGACGGGGCCATCCCC
>JBDRLR010000103.1:0-4101 GCA_043812855.1 Nanobdellota archaeon
TTCATACTCCCAAGCAATTCCCGACGCACCGCAGGACGAGACGCGCAGCGACTCAACATCGCCGCGGCGAAGCTCGTCGGCGAGACCGTGCGTACGACGCTGGGACCCAAAGGGATGGACAAGATGCTCGTCAACTCACTAGGAGACGTCATCGTCACCAACGACGGAGTCACCATCCTGCGCGAGATGAACGTCGAACACCCCGCCGCCAAGATGATCGTCGAGATCGCCAAGACCCAAGAGAGCGAAGTCGGCGACGGCACGACCACAGCGGTCGTCATCGCGGCTGAGCTGCTGCGCAAAGCAGAAGACCTCCTGGACGCGGACGTCCATCCGACCGTCATCGCACGCGGATACCGCATCGCGACCGAGAAAGCGCAGACAATCCTCGCATCACTGAGCCAGAAGGCAGGAGTCGAGAACACTGACATCCTCAAGAAACTCGCCAACACCGCGATGACAGGCAAAGGCGCCGAGATGGCACGGGAACACCTCTCAGACATCGTCGTTGAGGCCATCGTAGGCCTGCACGCATCAAGCGGCCGGGCGGAGCGTGACCAGATCCGCATCAAGAAACGAACCGGCGGAAGCGTCGAGGACACCGAACTCATCGACGGCATGCTCATCGAAAAGGAAAAAGTGCATCCCCAGATGCCGACACGATTGGAGAAGGCACGCATCGCGGTCCTCGGGTGCGCCATCGAGATCAAAGAGACCGAGATGGACGCGAAGATCAGCATCAACGACCCGGCCAAACTGCAAGCATTCCTCGACATGGAAGAAGGAATCCTGCGCAACCACGTCGAGAAAATCAAGGCCGCAGGAGCGAACGTCGTCATCTGCCAGAAAGGCATCGACGACACCGCACAACACTTCCTCGCCCGAGCAGGCATCTACGCATGCAGACGAGTACGCCGCGAAGACCTCCAAGACCTCGCACGGGCCACGGGAGCCAGCATCATCAGCGACATCAACGAACTGCGAGCCCAGGACGTCGGATCCGCAGGACTCGTCGAAGAGGTCCGCGTCAGCGAAGACGAACACGTCACGTACATCCGCGGATGCAAACAGGCGAAGACTGTCACCATCCTGGTGCGCGGCGGAAGCGAACACATCATCAGCGAAGTGGCAAGGGCCCTCGAGGACGCCATCGGCGATGTCATCACCGCCATCCACCACCAAAGAGTCGTCGCCGGGGCCGGAAGCGTCGAGATAGAACTTTCCCGACAGCTGCTGGACTTCGCCAACACCCTCTCCGGCCGAGAGCAACTCGCCGTGCGCGCATTCGCCGAGGCGCTTGAAGTCATCCCTCGGACCCTAGCAGAGAACGCCGGCCTGGACGCAATAGACACGCTCGCAGACCTCAAAGCGGCGCACAACCGAGGAGAGACCCTGTGCGGCATCAACGTCTTCACCGGCAAAGTCATGAACGCATGGAAAGAAGGCGTCGTGGAACCACTGCGCATCAAGACCCAAGCGCTATCGTCCGCAAGCGACGTGGCGCAGATGATCCTGCGCATCGACGACGTCATCATCAACGAATCCGCACGGCCCGATCAGATGAGCGAGCACGAGCACTGAGGCGAGAACCACTGACAAGAAGTCAGGAGAAAGCAGATGCAGTCCATCGGTTGCTGCCCTGCTCGCGTCGACTGTCGCCATTGAGAGTCGACAATCCCCGCAGGTGGCATCCCCCTGTCGCTTCCATTCTGACCTTGATGACGCTCACCCTTAATGGCAGCAGACCTTACTATCTACACAGCCGCACACGAGGAAAAATTTATAAAGCACTTCTCTTCGGAAGGGTCGTGGTGGATACGGGCGCGGAAGAATACGAATTAGTGGCTCATGACGAGATGCAATACCTACGCGACGAGCTACGCAGGCTCAAGAAAGAAGCGAACATCATCCCACTAACCCACCACGAAGACAACTCAGCTCCTGTCCAGATGAGCAGGAACGCAGCGCAACTCCATAACTCAATCGAGCGGCTCAACGAATCCATCACACGACTCCTAATGCTCTTCGAGCGCGCAGAACTAGACCCCAAGAGCAGCCAGGCCCCTGAGATGAAGAAACTCGAAGGGCAGAACGAGCAGATCGCCAGCGGCCTCGTGCAAGTCGTCACCATGATCCGCGACCAGCAGAACCAGCTTGACAGCCTCGGCAAACTCTACGGCAACATCCTGACAAGGATGAACAAACCGCATCCGCGGGACATGACATACAAGATTCCGCCGATTCCACCCACCCCTCCAGGTCAACCCGTGCCCACGCTGCAGCAGATGCCCATGCCGCCAGAAAAGGTACCCATCCCGCTTGCGCCAAAGGCCCCGCTACCCCCACCAACCCACCAAGAGATACCACTCATCAACAGCTACGCCAGAGAGAACTTCACACCACTACCCTCCGCACGCAATCCTCCGACATGGATGAGCAAAGAAAGCGCCATCCAAAACCAGCCCGTCAGCGAAGCGCAACGCATCAGACCACAGCCACCCTCCACTCCTATGATGGCCGAGCGATCGGCATACAACGTTGAGCTTCCCAACCCGAGAATCAACCCTATCAAACGATTCAACATCAATACCTCGGCCGAAGAAGACCACGCGGTAGCCCCAGACCTTCCCCTACCACCAAGCCCTCAGATGAGCGCAGTCCACTCAGACATCCCGCCGCCAAAGAAAGGCTTTCTCTCGCGATTCATAAAATGACACCACAAGATGCGCTCATCTCACTGCAGCAAGGCTACCGCGAATTCGGACTGCACACCGAACCCTACGTGCCCGAAATCATCAGCACAGGAATAGAGGATGACACGGACCAGATGGAAGACCTTTGCATCGAAGACCGCGTCAGGATCCACCGCATCGTCGACGCCTTGACCGCACGCCTCGACCACATCCACCACGGACACCCCATGAGCGACCAAGCCATGACGGACCAACACCTTGAGGTGGACAGCGAACACCACAAGAACGAGATCAACTATCTCAAACGCCGAATCGTGCTGCTAGAGCTTCAAAAAGAACTCGGAGCGGTCGAAGGCCTCTTCAACGAAATCAGCCAGAAGAAGAACGTAAACCTCGACCTGCAACACGCCATCGTCAAGCACATCGAGGGACTCAAGAAAAAATTATATGAAAAAATGGACCTTACAGGTCCTTCGCCATGACCGTCTTGCGGCCATTAGCCTCAGCGCGCGCCATCGCGGCCTTGAGCAACTCCTTGGCCCTCTCGTCCAACGCATCAGCGAGGTCTCCCCCCACGTTGTATCCCTTGCAGATGTCCTTGAGCTTCGCCTTCACAATCACCATGTCTGACATGTAACCACCTCGAATCCTATAGTATGGGCAAGAACCAGACCATATAAAAAATTATCGGTTTTTGACCGCAGAGATGGCGAATATGAAGTCACCACCCATCATCCAGCAACCACCACCAGTCAGTAAATACGTTGTTCCTGGCCAGGCACCGCACACCCGCAGGACACACCTCATCACGACGAGACGGCCTTGTCGCGGGAGAAGACCTCGCATGCGTCTTGTACGCTACGCGTATCGTATGCTCGGGATCCCTCTCCAAGGCAGCACTCTTCTCGACTCAAATCAGGCGACCTAACCTGTCGCAGGGCTGCGGTGAAAGTCTCGTTGCGCTCGACTGTTCCTGCCCTGCTCACACGTTCTCCTGCAGTCTACGGCCGACATGTCCCCGACTGGGGCGACCCCCTTGTCGGCGTCCTTCCGCTTTGGTTCATGTTCGCCCTTAAGGGCAGGAACTGATATTTTCACCGCGGCCCAGGCAGATGTATCATGATGGATCGAGCCAGTGACCGACAGATGCTTTAAATATGGTCTGTGCTTTCAGCAAGTCATGACGTCTTTGCTGGACGAGGTGGCACATGAAGTGGGCGCGTCCCTGCATGCGCCAGCGACCGATCTTGACAAGTCCAGGTTCCGTACCATTGACCCTCGCGATGGCGATGCGATGTTCGTGGATGGTGGCAACGCCGCCATCCTGGCGACATCTCATCTGGAGGTGCACCTGGTGCGCGTGGCTGCCGTCCGCAGAGGAGGACACCGCAAGGTCGTTGTTCGCGAG
>JBDRLR010000104.1:0-9717 GCA_043812855.1 Nanobdellota archaeon
GGGGAAGGCCTTGGGCAAGAACAAGCAGAATCTGCTTTCCCTTGAGCGCGCGCTCAAGAAGCGTCTGAAGATCGTGCAGTTCTCAAATGACAAGCTTCGGTTCATCACGAACTTGATGGCGCCGCTTCGGATCCTCGAGATCGTCGAGGACGCGGAGGGCATCATCACCATCAAGGGCCCTGATGAGAAGACGAGGGGATTGATGATCGGCGCCCGTGCCCAGAACCTGCGGGAGTACGAGAACATCACGAGGAAGTATTTCGAGTGCAAGGAGATAAGGGTCGTCGGGTAGTTCTGTTTGAGGGGTCGCTCGACTTTCGTTGCGTGGATGCGATTCGTCTGATGCTAGTGACGACGGCGAAAGGTTAATATTGGGAGTATTGGTTCCTTCCAGGTATGGGTTCCGGAAATTATCTGATCGGCAATGGTCTGTCGATGGAAGGATTCACGCAGTACATTCTCCCCATGTTTGCTGAACGGGGGTTTGTCGTGCCGGACAGGTTTGCTACCGGAGCAGATAGTACGAACCGCGCGGTACTGATTTCTATGGTTGGTCAAGGTAATCTGGAGAGAGGCGTGAGCGAGATATTGGTCGCATCGGGAGTGATGCTGGATGACTTGCAGAAGAAGTTGTCGCAGAGAGGTGAGCCTCTTCTAGCGTGGAAGCATCAGGTGTCTGGTTTCAGCCATGTGGAAGGGCAAGGTGAGCAGCAGGTTTCGGTCTTTGAGGGAATCTATGAGGTGATTGGCACCTATCAAGCTGACGACGCGGCTTCTCAGTTATTTCCATCTATTGCTCAGGGGTATATCTTGAATGTCCTCAAGTCAAGAGCGGATGACTTGGTTGATAAGATACATGGACTTCTCGACACGAAATTGTCTGATTTGTGAATATTCATTTTCGACCTTGGGTTAAGTGATGGGGTGCAAGAAGATCAGGGTCGTCGGGTAGGGTTTTCTTTCTTGGTGTCTTCGGTCATGGGGTCGCGAGCCGCCACAGATGTTCGAACTGTCGCCGGTAGCTGTCCGCTCCTTCTGCGCTGTCGATGACGATGAGGTGCTGCGGTTCGCTCCACAGGAAGAGGTAGACTTTGTCTTGGAAGATGGCTGTGGTTGTCTTTCCGAAGAAGTCTGCCTCGAGTTCGCGGTAATTGAGGCATTCGTCGTGGATTTGCTTGCCTCCTTTGGCGATGAGGATGCGTTCAGTCACGTGCTTTTCTTTGATGATGGAGAAGTATTGCTTGATATAGATGGGTTCAACGGTGTCGAGGATGGTTTCATCGACGCCGATGAGCAGGACTTCGTCGTTCTCGTCGATGTGTGAGATGATGTCTTTGATGAGTGTCCGGTAGACTCGCTTGCCGCGGTGCAGCTCGATGCTAGTCTCTTTTCTTTGTTCAAGGAAGAGCTTGTTGAGTTGGGGGATGATCTGGTCGACTCTGCGAAGCGTCACCTCGACGCTCTCTCTGAGGATTTTGGGGTCTTGTGCTTGGAAGTGTTTCTTTCCGTTCATCAGCAGTGTGCTGATGAAACCGCGCTCGAGGAGCCGCTCGAGCGTGTCGTACAGGTAGCTGCGGTGCATACCTATGGTCTGCGCGAGGGTTGTCGGGTTCATGCATCCGTGCTGCAGGAGTGCGAGGTAGACTTTGCTTTCGTTCTCGGTGAGTCCTAGCTCGTGCAGTTCTGCCTCGTACATTGGGTGGGTTTGGGATGACTATGTATTTAAATTTGTCGTAATGTTGCTTACGACAAATATTATTATAGTCATTCTACCACTACTGTGCAATGATGAAAGAGCCCTTCTGCCTAAGCGGTGGGGTCGAGGTGGACAAGATGAGCGTTGATGATGTGGTGAATGGGTCGAAGAAGCGGATTCTCGTGATCGAGGACAGTCCGCAGCATCTTGCGGATGCCAGGCAGGTGCTGGATTCCAAGGAAGGTGTCGAGGCGGTCTACGCGACGACGTACAGGCAAGCGCGCAGTATACTTCAGCAGGAGCCGCCTGTCGATGGCATCATCACGGACATCTACTTTCCGTACATGGATGATGAGATGTACAATCAGCCCGAGCCCATCGGTGTTCGGGTTGCCGTTGAGGCGGCCAAGGAAGGGACGCCTTTTGTCATGTGCACAGCAGGATACCATCACGGCAAGAGATACCAGTGGATCAGCGAGTTGGCGTGGATGCAGGATTGGGACTTTGTCGAACCTGCGCATCATTATGACGTCGAGCATGATGCCCCGAAGAAGGATTGGGAGCAGGCGTACTCCACTCTTGAGGCCAAGCTCCGCTAGATCTCTTTTTTCTTTTTTTTCGTTGAGCGCAGGCATTGAGGATTTCAGGTCACGGAGTGATCATGATGCAATGATGAAAGAGCCCTTCTGCCTAAGCGGTGGGGTTGAGGTGGACAAGATGAGCGTTGATGATGTGGTTGGTGGGTCGAAGAAGCGGATTCTCGTGGTAGATGGTGATGGGAAGCGCCTTAAGGATGCGAAGCGGGAGCTGGATTCGCGGGAAGGTGTCGCGGCGGTTTACGCGACGAATTACGTGGCCGCACGTGTGGTCTTGGAGAATAAAGGGTCTAAACTCGATGGCATCATTACTGACCTCTATTTCCCGTGTGACGATGGAACGATGTGGGATCATTGGGATCGTACCCATGGTGTTCCCTATGGTTCGGGGATTGTCTTCTATGGCATTACTCATGATTTGCCTGTCGTCGTGTGCACAGCGGGACCTCGATCTGATTTTAAGATATGCAAGGAGTACTTGGAGATAAGGCAGACTTACAAAGACATCCTGCCATTTATCGAGCCGGAACCACAAAGATTCGAGGAGGAGTGTCTGAGGAAGGATTGGAAGCGGGCGTATGATGCCCTCGAAGCCATGATGCGATAGGATTCCTTTTTCTTTTTTTCTGTGGAGTGGCTGCTTTGAGTCTTGCGGAAAGTGAAAGAACATCACGCGCGAGTGTTTCGAGTGCGAGGAGATCCGGGTCGTCGAGTAGGTTTTTCTATCTCTTCTTTCATCTAGGAGGCATGTACTCGATTGTTATGTGGCCGTGCTTGCCTTCCATCTTGCGTAGGATGCTTTGGGTTGTCGTGCTCGTGACATCGGCCTCTCCGCTCAGGGTGACAGTGCGCATCAGCCCTGCGGCGACGTCTTTGGCGAAGGTGTCTATTTTCGGGTCGTCTACTCCTGTGAATCTGTTGGTGATGTCTTTGCTGACTTGGTACTGGATGGTTCCTGCATCGGTGACGATGCCGAAGTAGAATGTTCCCGTCGTGTCTTTGTTTCGCACCGCGGTCCTGATCGCTTTTGCCAGGTCGCCGCGGCTTGGCATCGCGTTGCATGCCTGGAGTGTCGCAAAGGTGTAATCGGTGAGAGCTTGGATGATGTCCTCTGGCATCTCTTTGCTCTGTGCTTCCGCCAATCCTCGCGCGGTCCGTCTGAAGTACTCATCTTGGTCGGGATGGAAATGGATGTCGTAGAGCGTGTCCTCTCCGCTCAGCATGCTCTCAAGCCCTGTCGGGTCCATCACTGTCGCCCATGACGTGAATCCATCATCCTCGACATGTCTTCGCTCGTCCCGTCCCACTTCTATCCATAGTCCTTGTCTTGGCAGGTAGAACCATTCCTCCTCGATGCGGAATGTCTTGGTGAGTTTCTGGATGTCGCGTATGCCTTCATCCAGGGTCTTTTTCGTGGCGTACCTGGTGGAGGTATCGGTATTAACACGCAAGGTCGAGACGTATTCTATCTTTGGTATTCCTGCGCCCATCGTGGCGGTGACGCCGAGCAGCGCGATAAGGTGAGGTATCTTCATAGAGGTGGTAGGTGCTGCTCATTTATATGTGTGGGGGTGTGTTCCTTGCAGGAAAGGTGCGCGATGGATGCGCGTCGTCTCCATGGATTTTCAGGAAGGAGAATGGTCAGAGAATTGTTATTTCTTCATCCATTCTCGGGTGATCCACTTCTTGGTAAGCGCTTCTTGAAGATCGATATCCAGTTTCTTTGAGATGACGAATACCAGGCCGATCACGTCCGATAGTTCCCTGGCCATCTCCTTCTTGGATTGTTCTTCGGACAGGTATTTCTCAGGTCTGCATTTCTTTTGGTGGACGAGGTAGGATTGGATGAATTCTCCTAGTTCCTCGGTTATCTTCAGCATGAGGTAATCATGGTCGATCTCGATCTTGTCTCGTTCTAGATTCGCCAGGAATATCGCGGTGATCTGGTCTTGTAATGCGGTGAATTCCATGGTGTCCATGCGTTGATGGTTCTATATAAATCATTCGAGTGTGAGGGAATCGGGGTCGTATGGGTGTGGCCCTAAGGGGTATTTGAGTGGCTGCAAATACTATTTTTCGAATGCGGTTTCTTAAGATTGTTGGCCGAACCAGAACTTGACGAATGCGTAATGCCACGTTTTCCATTGCTGGTCGCCGAAGCTTCGTCCATGCAGATAGTCCAGTATTCTCACGACGTACTGAATTTCGGGACTTGTATGTTCAGCAGGAGGTAATCCGTCTATCATGGTCTGTATCTCTGCGAGGGTTGACTGCAATTCAGCTATTTTCTTGTCGATCTTTGGCATGATGTCTTTGTAGATTTCATCGTAAGGAGTATCTCCATGCCACATGAAATGCTTGGGATCACGGAATTTTTCTTCCCAGGCTCTGACTTCCTTGCCTCCTCTTTCAAAGAGGCTATCTATATCGTGGATGATTGACAGTATCTTGGGCAGGCTATCGTGTGCTTTTTGAATGACTGCTAGCCTCTTATGTTCTGCGCTAAGCTCGGCGTGCAGATGGGCGATGTGTGCGCCGATGGTTTGTTCTTCAGTAGGCCTGTCCTTGACGGCCCTATTTGCGAGCGCTTCAAATTCTCTGAGGAGGTCCTCTGCCTTTCCCATGTTCGTTTTCATTGTAGGGGATATTTATAACTTTTGTGGTGTGTTTGGGTGAGTAGAAAGTGAGCAGCCGCCACCGTTGTGAGCACGATGAATGATGGTCAGAGAGCTGACGAGGGGTGGTGAATCGAAACAGGGAGTTCGAAGTTCATTGAAGCGGGTGTTCGTCACTTGGTTCGCTTGGTTGCTTGCTGCATAAGTTGTGTTTCCAGTCTTCGGAACGGTTGCCGTACTCCCTCGGGCAGATCCGCTTCCTCGTACGCGTTGTTGTCCAGGTCGCGGATGTCGTACCTCGTCACTGTTCCGTTCGTGATGTCGTACAGGGCGAAGTAGTCCGAGAAGGTGATCATGGCTTCGGCCTCGTGCGTCTTTGGAAGCTCGGCGCGTGAGTCGAAGAGTTTGATGATGCCTGCCTTTTTCTTGGTGCCTCCGTTCATCTCCAGTCTGAACTGTGATCCTTCGTCCAGGATGAATGCGTAGCCCCACTGCCATTGTCCTTTGTATTGGAATCGCTCGGACGCCACGTATCTGCCGGAGAGGGTGTCCGTGACGGTCATCTCGATGATGCCGATCTGGATGGGGTATTGGAAGCTGTAGTCGTGCGGTGCGGTGATCGTGAATCTGCCGTCGCTGATCTGGATGTCGACGTGGTTGGCGACGATGGCGCGAGCGATGTTCCTGAATTTGCCGCGGTCGTCGGGGAACTGCGTGACGGTGCGCAGGTATGCGTCGACGCTCTCGCAAGGCACGTGGACATTCATCTGCGTCGCGTCGCTTCCGTTCAGGTAGTCGCGCACCAGTGCCCCTCTTGGGGTATGGGTGAGTATCTTCTCGAGCTCCGAAGGACCGAGGCTTTGGGCGGGTGTGCCTCCGAGGGCTGCTGCTGCGGCGCCCGCGACCAATAGTCTCTGGATCAGTCTCATTGTCGTCGGGGAGGAACACGTGGTTTAAAAGAGTATACTGTGCTGTCAGCGTTTGTACGCGGAATCGCGGTGTTCGAACTTCAGCAGGTACAGCGTCTCGACGTCTTTTCGGAATGAGAAGATGATCCGAAAAGGCGGCATGCGTATCGACCGCTCTCCTCTGCCGTATTTGAGTGGTTTTCCCAGCGAAGGGTCAGCCAGGATCTTGTGGACTGCGCTCTCCAGCATCTCCTTTTGCTCGGCGGACAGATGCTTCACCGCTCGCTTGAAGGTGGAGGAGACGACGATGGTCACCATTGTTTCATGGCTTTGAAGAATTCTTTTTCGGCGTAGGTGTCCGCTTTTCCGCTGTCGATCTCGTTCCAGATGGACGTGATCTCTTTGAGCTCCTTCTGCTCTGCTGGGCTCAGTCCCTTTATCGGTTTGAGGACGATGACGTCGTTGATGGTTGAGACGATGAATGAGGCGCCGACCTTGTAGTGCTTGCGGATCTTCTCGGGGATGACGATTTGTCCTTTGGTGCTCAGTTTCGTGACGTCCATGAAAGTAAGATTGTCTTACTTGTATATAAGTGTTGCGGTCACCGATTCGGTTTCGCCCTGCTTCCCTGGATCGCGACGAACTCGGTCTTCACCTGGTTCAACGACACCAGTGTCTTGATATGCTGGATGCCTGGCTTTGAGAGCACGCCCTTGATGAAGGTGTAGTACGCTTCCTGGTCCTTGGCGCGGATCTTGAGGATCATTTCCCATTCCCCCGTGATCATGTCGATGGATTCGATCTCAGAGTGCCTGGCCAGTTCCCGCGCGACCTGTTCTGGGTCTGCGTATTCGCTTGTCGCCAGGTTGATGAGCGCGTACGCGCAGAATCCTTCGCCGATCTTGGGGTAGTCGAACACTGCCTTGTAGGTGCGCACCGCCCCTTCCCGTTCCAGTTTCTTGATGTTGTACTGTAGCGTGGTGGTGGGCTGTTGCGTCTTCTTGGCCATCCGCGACAGCTGCGGTGTGCAGTATCCCTCCCGAAGCAGCCGTATGAGTTGAGGCCTGATGTCTTTCATAGAGTTGCAGAATATTCAAGAATTTATATAATTTGTGGTAGATATTGGGATAATTTCCCATTATCTATTTGAGTGTGCGCAGTCTCTCGAGGAGGAGGTGATTGAGATGGATATGAAAACCAAGTTGGATGCTCGTGAATGGGGGGCCAAGGCACATGATTGTGCTGGTGGCCGCTATTGCTAGGATGTTGCCGGTTGGGGATGTATTTGGAACCGGTGCGGATGATGAGTTTGTTCTGGGATTGAATGGGAGGCAGATGGGCGTCTTCAAGCGTTTCGAATATCTCAGCGTTCCGTTCACGATTGCGGGAATGGAGCCTATGTTTGTTGAGCTGCTGGATTGTGCTGGCGCCAATGGTTCTTCCTTCGCTCATGAGCTGCGCAATAATCCTGTTGCCTCGGGATTGGTCGACCATATTGTGGACCGAATGGCTAGGGCTCCAGCATTCACTCGTCAGACGCTGGATATGGTGCTGGGTCAGGTCTACGTCAAGGATGGCATACTTGCGCAAGACGCGGGCGCTCAGACATTCGAGGCGCAGTTGGCAAAGGTAGTCGTCAACTGGAAGCGAATGGCGGACTTCTACTGTGTTGAGGCATTGGTTGGGGGTCAAGGTCGGTGGAATCCCTTGATACGCGACATTCGCTCATCAGGTGTGGCTGGAAGTCTGGACGGTCTGGACTCGATGCTTCCTGGCCTGCGGCGGAATCTTGAACGCGACGAATGGCTGCAGGTGTGCCTGCGCCTCTCCTCAGTGATTGGAAGGGACTACAGACAGATTGACAATGCGGTGGATGTCCTAGATGATGTCCTGTCAAGTCCGGCGATGTCGGCGGATGAAGCGGTTCGCTCGATTCAGATGACCAAGGAGTTGTCTTCGGCGCGCTTCACGACGAACGCGGAGATGGCGAAGTTCTACAATTCATTGATCCGATTCCACAACTGGCTTCCAAGCGACTTGAAGGCGGCTCATGCTGGTGGGGACTGTTACGATAGTGTATGTGCGCCATCCAAGGCGGCGATAGGGTTGCTTGATGATGCTTCCGATGTGGCGGATGCCTTGTCAAGTATTCGGGATGCCACATCGCCAAAAGGCGTCGCTCTAGCAACGCTGGTTGATGAGAATATCATTGGTGATAGAGATGAGTTGGCGCTCTGTGTCCGAAGGGAGGATGAGCTGGCCGAGGTGCGTCTTGCCAGGATGATGCCCTTGTTCAATACGTTCAGTTTGGACGACCACGTGTTGTACTCTGGACTCACAGGGGGGAAGTGGAAGGGGTTGAAGCTGCTGCATGATGCGCGATCAGCGCTCAACCTTTGCTACAAAGTTCCTGACGGGTTCGTGGTGTCCTCGACTGCGGTCTCCAGCGAGCTGCGAAGGATCGGTGCGCTTGACCTTGTGAATCAGGATATCTTTTCGATGGATAGGTTCAGGTTGCGTAGGATTCGGATGTCGCTTGAGCATGCCGATTTTGCCTCGTTGGTGGATCCCGCGTTGCTGAGCGGATTAGGCGATCACGTGATAGTCCGCTCCAGCATGTACGGGGAGGATGGCGACTCGAATTTCTCGGGCACCTACGATTCGGTGTCGTGCTTGCGATCAGAAGTGAATCAGGCCATGCGCTCGGTGGCGGCAAGCTACTTCAGTGATGAGGCGGTCGCCAGCAGGGTTGACTTGGGCCTGGCCCATGTTCCGGGCATTGCCATGGTCGTCCAGCGACGGATTGCTGGCGAGGGTGGCGTGTTGCATGTAGGGGATGCTGGGTGCGCCCTGACGATCGGGCAGACTCCGCAAGAGGCGGTGGACGGGCTCGGAGAGCACAGGTCGGGGCATTCGCTGTACGATGTCGTGCGCGGGACTCCTCTTGAGCCGTTTGGTGACGACCTTAAGCGGGTCTACGATGTGTTCGGGGATTCGGACATCGAGTTCGTGCTGGATTCGGAGGCAGGTCTCTACTTGACGCAGTTGCGCAGGATGCAGAGGGCACCTCCTCTGATGGTGAGGGATGTCGATGCGCCGAAGATGGTGATCGACGACGTGTCTGAACTGCGGGACCTTGCTCTGCACCAGCGATGCATCGTGTCCATGGCGTTTCTGGGCGCGGGGAATGTGATGGAGTACCAGGATGACATCATGGGGTTCGTTCGAAGGAACAGGGAATACATCGCTGCAGTGGAGGGTGACATGCCCGTGGCTGCGCATATTCCGAACAAGATTGAAGGTCATTTTAGGATACCGTACTTGATGCGGGGTGGTGGAGATGATTGATCAAGCGCAGATGGAGAAGGTGAAGATGTTTGCCTTGGATGTGGATTGGAACAAGGCGTTTGGCGGCAGGTCGGCGGGCAACAGGCATTTGTTCAGGGTTGTGGCCATTGCCGTCGGCTTGGCCAGGCGCCACGACGCTGATGTGTCTGTGGTGGAAGCGGGAGCTTGGTTGCATGACACCAATCTTGGCGTGACCGTCCTTGGCGATACGATGGCGGGCAAGGAATCGGTGCTGGCTTTGCTGGGTTCGTTGGCGGTGAGTCAGAATGATCAGGATGCCATCCTGCATTGTATCGAGGCGCACGATGGTCGTGTTCCTGCCAGAACCGTAGAAGCTCAGATAGTGCATGACGCGGACACATTGGAGAAGATGGGGCCCTTAGGTGTCATTCGTGAGACATGGAAGCGTTGTCAGGCGGGTTGGGCGACTGAACAGATTACAGAGCACCTCAGCTCGCACCTCGCGAGACGAGAAGGCAGGATATACACCGCCGAAGCGAGGGTGAGGGCAAGAAGGCTGAATGCATCGCTGGATCCGTTCTTTGAGCTTGCGC